>CAJQNG010000200.1 GCA_905479635.1 uncultured Boseongicola sp.
TCGCCGGCCATGGTGCGTCCATCGCGGCCTTCGATCAGATCGTAGCCAATTTTCTGGTCATCGGCGAGGCCGGTCATGCCGGCGGCTTCTACGGCTGAGATATGGACGAACACGTCGTTGCCGCCCTCGTCGGGTGCGATAAATCCGAACCCTTTGGTTGCATTGAACCACTTCACTGTGCCTGTCGGCATCGGTCTTCCTTCCGTCGTTCCTTCGCGCAAGAAGCGAAGGCCTTGGCATTGCACCCCGACGTAGGAACCGGTCCGGCCCCTAGGGGGCTTTGATGTATCCGCAGTGCGAACACCCCTTGAAAATGGAGAGATTCGTGTAAAAAACAAAGCAAATTACTGTTATAGGGGGCGGAAGTGATGACGGTGCTTTATGGGATTGGAACGTGTGACACGTGCCGAAAGGCGCTGAAATCGTTGCAAAACAGTGACTTAGACGTGACGTTTCGCGATGTGCGGGCCGAGCCGCTGTCAGTGAGCGAGATTGGTCGGTTTTGGGCTGAATTTGGCGACGCTTTGCTGAATACGCGGTCAACAACGTGGCGCGGATTGTCGGAAAGCGAGCGGGCGCGGGCGCCTGCGGCGTTGTTGGCGGATCATCCGACGCTGATGAAACGGCCAGTGATTGAGGGGCCCGGTGGACTGACGCTTGGATGGGATAAGGCCGCTCAGGGCGTGCATCTTGGATCGCGTGCCTCGGGTGCTTAGGTCTTTGCGGTAGAGGAGATAGCCACGTGCGCAACGCAGCGGCAGCTTTGGGATTGATCGGCGGGTTGCTGGCTTTGGTGATGGGGCTGGTAAGCTTTGGCTATACCGAGGCGATCTATCGCTGGGGGGAATTGCCGAACTTTGCCGAGATGCCTGCGAAGGTCGACGAGATCCGTGCGATGTCGGTACTGGCGCCGTTGTTGGCAATTGCCGGGGCGGCGATGGCGCCGACGCGCGCCTTGTGGGGCGGCATCGCTTTGGCCTTGGCGTCAGGGGGCATGTACTGGGCGTTTGGGATTGGATTTTTCTCGATCTTCCCGGTCACGATGTGTGGCCTTGCCGCTATCCTTGCGCTGGCTGCGGGTCGGCCTGACGAGCCGAAGCGCCACTTCTGAGGACGCGATCCACCGAGAGAGGGCCGCCACCGCGCAGGACGAGGTAGGCGAGCACGAACATCCAGAACGCGCGTTGGTCAAGGATCAGGCTATCGGGAACGCGGTCGAACCATGCGCCAAGCGTACCGTTGGCCAGCCCGCCATGGCCGAAGAGATCGACCCAGCTTTGCACCGCGACGAAGCCGATCATCCCCAAGGCGGCAAGCCGGGTGAACAGGCCGAGGACGATCAGCAACGGCAGGATGAATTCCGCCCAAGTGCCTGCGGTGACGACGGCCCAGTGGAAGGCTCCGAGCTGGGAGAAGTCATAACCGATAGCCTCGATCGTTTTAGGAAAGATTTGGATGTAGGCGCCATCGCTGGGGAACAGAAAGCCGAGCACGCCATCGCCAAGCTTTGTGGCGCCGGAGTTCCAGTAGTAGCCCAAAAGCGTCGCCGCGAAGATGAAACGCGCAAGCGTGGTCATGACGGGTACGGTGATCCGCTCGAGGCCGGAAAAGACGATATCGTGGAGCGAGGTCAGGGCGCGAATCATGAGTTTAGTCCTTAAGGTCTGTCAGGGCATTGTTGACGATCAGAAGAGCCAGCATTGTCGAAAGATCGAATGTGGCGTCTTCAGTTGTGGCGGCCTCGATGGCGGCGCCGAAGGTTTGGCCATTGAGGAGCGCGTCTGTGAAGGCACCTCCGCCAGCGGGCAGAAGGTGCGGTTCCGGGTCGAGGTCCGCGCGCAAGATCAGGGTGTCTTGCGCGGCCATGGTCGGCTTCGGTGCGCCGGGGACGGTATTGAAGGCCCAGATCGCGTGGACCGGCCATTTCGAGCGGATGAGCCGGGTGGCTGGGGCAAGCGTGACGGTGGATGCCATCAGTTGCTCGGGCGGGATCGCCTGCAAGGTCGCGGGATCAAATGGCTGCGCGTCGGCGGCGTGGTAGCTGTGGCGCAGGGCCAGATCAAGGCGCGCAATGTCTGGCAGGTAGCCGATGGTCGCTGTGGGCTCGAAAGCCTCCAAGAAGGTGGGCATGTCGTCGCCGTAA
Organism: uncultured Boseongicola sp.; assembly: GCA_905479635.1. Classification (GTDB taxonomy): domain Bacteria; phylum Pseudomonadota; class Alphaproteobacteria; order Rhodobacterales; family Rhodobacteraceae; genus Boseongicola. Next base: position 2,144 of record CAJQNG010000200.1, read on the forward strand.
AACATCATAAGAGGAGATGACGGCAGATGTTGGCGCAGGAAAGTGGCGGCAAGGCGCTTGAAGTTTTGCGCCCCGACGAGTTTTGCCACCGTGGGAAATGCTGTTTCAAGCGCCTCGCTAAGCGAAACTGTCACGTTGTTGCGGTAGACATCGAAGCGGCGGCCCGCGTCGCGACCCTGGCCATCGCCAAGGCCTTCGGGGCGCTGGGCCTCGGGGTCAAGAAGCGCCCGCCGGAACGTCGTCTGATCAACAGTCATGCGGGCGCTTTCGCAAGGATGACGTGGGCGCGCTGGGCTTCGGCCTCAAGCGTTGGCCAGTCGGGGACGTCGTTGTCCCATTCGATCAAGGTTGGGCGCGCACCGCCTTTGGCGATCACATAGTCATAAAGTGTCCAAACCGGGTCGGCGATTGCGCGACCGTGGCTGTCAATGAGAAGAGGCGCACCATGGTCGTCTTCCTCTTCATCGTGGCCGCCAAGGTGGATTTCGCCGACCTGTTCGAGAGGGAAATCTTCGATGTAGGCGATGGGATCGGTGCCTAAGTTGGTGGCCGAGACGAAGACGTTGTTGACGTCCAGCAGAAGGCCACAGCCGGTGCGCCGCGCGATCTCGCGCAGGAAGTCTGTTTCGGACATCGTGCTTTCGGTGAAGGCAAGGTACGACGACGGGTTTTCAAGCAGCATTTTGCGCCCGATGGTCTCTTGCAGGGCGTCAATATGGTCGGCGACGCGCGACAAGGTGGCGTCCGTATAGGGCAGCGGCAGGAGATCGTTCAGAAACTCGGCGCCGTGGGTGGACCAAGCGAGGTGTTCTGAAAAGCTCGCCGGTTTCAGCCAGTCATTGAGGTGTTTCAGGCGCGCAAGATGGTCTGGATCAAGGCGGGTTTCACCACCGATCGACAGGCCAACGCCATGCGCTGATATGGCAAAAGCTTCAGCAAGATGGCGAAGTTGCGCCAAGGGGCGGCCGCCGTCTCCCATATAATTTTCGGCATGGATTTCGAGCCACCCGACAACGCCGGGGTCGTTTGTGATGTCGGAAAAATGCTGAGGTTTGTAGCCGACGCCGGGGGTATTGGGCAGGCTATCGATGCGCTTGGGGTTCTCGTCAAACATAGATCGCAGCCTCGGCTAAAGGTGACGCCCCCGTCAATTTGGGGGGCGTCGATTTCTTGTGGAAACTTATGCTGGCAGGTCGCGCGACAGTTCTTCCAGGGAGCCCGTACGGGCGGCACCGTCGGCCATTGTCGGCAGCTCGATGTCAGCGCAGGTGCCTGCGTCAACAAGCGTCCATGCATTGCCCTGATAGTCGACGGAAGACGTGCCAGCGCATGTGGTGCCTGGGCCAGCGGCGCAGTCGTTCTTACCAGCGAGCGAAACGCCAAAGCACTTTTCTTTGGCTTGAGCATGTGCAGGTGCAGACAGGCTTGCGGCAAGAGCGGCGGCAACGGCGCCTGCAACGGCGATTGTCTTAACAGTATTCGACATGGGTACGTATTCCTCGTTTTGGTTTGCAATTTCGGACCGCTGCTGTGCGGCTGGTTAGTACAAAGCAACTCAGCCGCTAACATTCCACTCACGCCTGCGTGTTTGACGCGCTCGTTATAGATTGAAACATTCCCAAAGGGGTGGCCTTGAGTGGTACTTAGGTTGGCGCAATCTTCATAAAGTTCGATATATATTAATGGCTTGACGACAACGTAACAATAGGCGTTTCGGCCGTAGATCATGGCTCGAAGTCAGTCTCCGGAGATGGTGATGCGCCACTACCGCGTGCTTTGTGTTGCAGGTTTCATGCTGTTGCCCGGGCTCGTATCGGTTATCGCCGAACCCAAATTGGCCGTTTTACCCCGGTTGAACATCAAAGTGCCGTGCTTGAGATGCATGGAGCGGAC
>CAJQNG010000201.1 GCA_905479635.1 uncultured Boseongicola sp.
GTTCCTGCGATCCCGATGGGCAGGGCTAGGAGCGCTGTCGGGAAGACACCAAGGTTAATTCCGAGGCTTTGCAGACTCCATGTCGCAAGGATTGTTACCATCGCACCAAACGCCATCGTGTCGCCGTGGGCGAAGTTAGAAAACCGCAGGATGCCGTAGATCAACGTCACGCCAAGTGCGCCTAGCGCAAGCTGGCTGCCATAGACGATGGCAGGGACAATGACAAAGTTGGCAAGGGCCACAATTGCGTTCAACAGGTCGATCATATAGCTTCCGTTCCGGTCGCGTTGTTCAGAAAGTATAGGCCACGCGGTGCGATATCACGCCGAGATGGCTTCACGAGGTTGAGGGGATGATCTGGATTTGCATCACTACCCCCCAAGGAATGAGCGGCGGACTTCTGGATCATCGAGGAGGGCTTTTCCGGTGTCTGTGAACGCATTGCGTCCCTGCACCAAAACGTAGCCTTTATCGGCGATCTCAAGCGCCTGCCGCGCGTTTTGCTCGACCATCAGGATCGAAATGCCCGTGTGGGCCACCTCGATAATCCGGTCAAAAAGTTCATCCATAACGATAGGGCTGACGCCCGCTGTCGGTTCGTCCAGCATCAGGACTTTGGGTTTGGTCATCAACGCGCGGCCCACGGCCACTTGCTGGCGCTGGCCGCCGGACAATTCGCCTGCGGGCTGAAGCCGTTTTTCGCGCAGGATGGGGAACAGATCATAGACCTGTTCCATCGTTGTCGCGATATCGTCCCGGCGTAGGAAGGCCCCCATTTCAAGGTTCTCTTCGACAGTCATCGACGTGAAGATGTTCGAGGTTTGCGGCACGAAGGCCATGCCTTTGGCGACGCGGGCTTGCGGTGTGAGGCGGGTGATGTCTTCGCCGTCAAGACGAACAGCGCCTTCGCGGACGTTCAGCATTCCAAAGACGGCTTTCATCGCAGTGGATTTGCCCGCGCCGTTCGGGCCAACAATCACGGCAATCTGGCCCTTGTCGACGGAGATGGTGCAGCCGTGAAGGATGTCCGCGCCGGTGCCGTAGCCGCCGGTCATGTCGTCCCCGATAAGAAAGGGCTGGCCTTCGCGCGTGCCGGGACGCCCTTCGGTTTCGCTGCCGTAGGATTTCAACGTGCCGGGGGGCTTTGGATTGGCGATGGACTTGTCTTTGTTGCCACGCGCGTTCTGATAAGGGTTGTCGCTCACGCGCCGGCCTCTGCTTTGACTTTGTTTTTGAGGCCTGTGCCAAGGTAAGCCTCGATGACTTGTTCGTTGGATTTGATCTCTGCCATTGTTCCTTCGGCCAGGACTTTTCCTTCGGCCATGACGATGACGGGATCACAAAGGCGGCCAATGAAATTCATGTCATGTTCGATGACACAGAAGGTATAGCCGCGTTCTTCGTTGAGACGCTTGATGGCGTCCGCGATGGTATTGAGAAGGGTGCGGTTCACGCCTGCGCCGACCTCGTCCAAAAAGACAATCTTGGCGTCGACCATCATGGTCCGCCCAAGTTCAAGTAGCTTCTTCTGGCCACCCGAAAGGTTGCCTGCTTTCTCGTCTTTCAGATGATCAATGGTAAGAAATTCAAGGACTTCATTGGCCTTCTTCACAAGGGTTTTCTCGTCTTCTATAATCTGCTTTCGGCCAAGCCAGGCATTCCAGATAGTCTCGCCGGATTGGTTGCCGGGCACCATCATCAGGTTTTCGCAAACTGTCATGGACGAAAATTCATGGGCGATCTGAAAAGTGCGAAGAAGCCCTTTGCGGAATAGCTCGTGTGGGGGCAAGCCAGTGATGTCTTCGCCATCCATGTAAACGCGCCCAGACGTCGGGGGCAGGCGGCCTGCAATCACATTGAAAAGTGTGGTCTTTCCCGCTCCATTCGGACCAATCAGTCCGGTGATGGAACCTTTCTTGATCTCCAGCGTTGACCCGTCGACCGCATGAAAGCCGCCAAAGTGTTTGTGAAGGTCGTCAACGACGATCATGTTTCTTTCCCCATGCCCGAACGCTGCCCTTTTCTATCCCGTCCAGGTGGATTCATCCGGGCGGGTGTTAAGTATTTATGAAACGGCCCGGGGGTTGACCGGGCCGTTTCATGCTTTTTCAGATCAGCGATACTTCGCGGTGACTTCTGCGCCGCCTTCGTAGTTGATCTGGCGGTAGTTGCCGGCACTTTCGCCCGGTCCGATCAATTCGACCGCCGACGCGCCGACGTAGTCGATTTCGCCGCCATTCGCGAGGATCTCTAGCGCCTTGCCGAGCTCGCCCGGGAAGATTTGCTCGCCCGGTGCGTTCGCGACGTTCATGACTTCGTTCTTGAACTCGGCCGAGTCAGACGAACCAGCCGCTTGCATGGCAAGCATGATAAGCGCCGCGGCGTCATAGCTTTCGGGTGAGAACGGTCCACTTGGGTTGAACGCATCACCTACTAGATCGACATACATCTTCGATCCTGGACTATCGGTGCCTGGAATGTTGCCGGTCGAGCCATCAATTTCTGAACCAAAGTTGGAGACCAGAGTATCGCTGACCATACCGTCTGGGAAGTGAAACGTGTCGAAGGCGCCAGAGTCAAGCGCAGCTCGAACTATACCTGTACCGCCGCCGTCAACATAGCCAGCAACGACGAGACGCTCGCCACCGGCTGACGCCAAGGCGCCGACTTCTGCGGTGTAGTCTGCTTTGCCGTCTTCATGGGCTGCGTTGATCGTGACCGTGCCGCCTGCTTCTTCGTAGGCAGCCTGGATCGCGTCGGCAAGACCCTTGCCGTAATCGTTGTTGGTATAGGTAACGGCAACTTCTCCAACGCCCTCTTCAAGCAGAATGTCGGTGATAACCTGACCCTGACGCGCATCGGAAGGGGCTGTGCGGAAGAACAGACCGTTGTCTTCTGCGGTCGTAAGACCTGGCGATGTGGCCGATGGCGATAACATCACGATGCCGTTTGGGATCGCAACGTTTTGCAGAATGGCACCTGTCACGCCAGAACAATCCGCACCCATGATCGCATTTACGCCATCGCTGGTGACAAGACGTTCTGCGGCAGCGGTGGCTGCGCCGGCGTCAATACAAGTCGAATCCGCTCGCACAGGCGTGACGGTCGCGCCACCAAGCAGTTTGCCCGATGCATTCACTTCGCTGATTGCCAGTTCTGCGCCATCCCCCATGTCCGGTGTTATCGATTCAAGCGGGCCCGTGAAGCCGAGGATGATACCGATTTTGATCTCTTCGGCGTGAGCGTCTGCAAAGGCGGAGCCCGCACACAGTGCGGTCGCGGCCGAAGCCATTAGTAGTTTTTTCATTTTTTTATCTCCCTGATGAGAACTATTGTTCCGAAAAAGATAATAGTGAAGAAAATCATAATGAAAAGGGGCACACCTAAGACTTCCGTGACGTAAAACCTGTGCGTGAAATTTGGTTTCTCCACACTAGCTGTTTATCTTTGTTGAAATAAAGGAGACGTCCACCATGGTCAGGTTCGTAGCTATCCTCGCCGTCTGTTGCGTTGGTACGGCCGGTGCCGCGTTTGACACGTCGTCGGGGCAAGTGCGTGTCGCGCCGATTGTGAATGGTCTGGATGAGCCATGGTCGTTCGGATTTCTGCCCGATGGGCGGCTGCTGATTACAGAACGCGAAGGCATTTTGCTGCTGGTCGATGACGACATAACAAAGGTGGCAGGACTGCCAGAAATTGCGGATGTCGGGCAGGGCGGTCTTCTGGATATTCTGATCCCGCGCGATTTTGCACAACGTCGTGAGATTTTCATGAGCTATGCCAAGCCGCAGGGACGGGGTGCGGGCACGGCGCTTATGCGCGCGCGTCTTTCCAAGGACGGCGGTCGTTTGTCTGAAGTGACCACTATCTTCGAGATCGAGCCCAGCACATCGGGTGGTCAACACTTCGGATCGCGCATTGTCGAAGCGCCGGATGGAACGCTCTTTTTAACTATCGGTGATCGCGGCGCGCGCGATACGGCGCAGGATTTGTCGATCGAGACCGGATCGGTCGTGCGGGTGAACCGTGACGGCTCGGTGCCTAGGGACAATCCGTTTGTGGGTCAGGACGGTGCACAGCCTGAAATCTGGAGCTTTGGCCATCGCAACCCGCAAGGCGCAGCACTTGATCTTGCCGGTAACCTTTTGGTTGTCGAGCATGGGGCACGTGGCGGCGACGAAGTAAACAGGGTGAAAAAGGGAGCGAATTTCGGCTGGCCGGTGATTTCATACGGACAGCATTATTCCGGTCGGTCAATCGGCGAGGGCACGGCCAAGGACGGATTGCAGCAGCCGGATTTTTTTTGGGATCCGTCGATGGCGCCTTCGGGAATGATGATTTATTCCGGTGCGCTTTGGCCGGAATGGCGCGGTGACATCTTTGTTGGATCGCTGAAATTCGACTATATTTCACGGCTGGACGGCACCCCCATGACAGAGGTCGAACAACTCACCGGCGACGAAACCCTCCGGGTCCGTGATGTGCGCGAGGGTCCAAACGGTGGAATTTGGTTTCTAAGTGTTGGCAATGGCACTCTTTATCGCATGACCCCAAACTGAACGAAGGTCTTTGGATCCCGAAAATCCCCGCCGGAAGCAAGTAAATTATCCCATCGCGTCGAAAGCCGAGGGCTTTGAACTAGACCGAAAGCCGTGCGGCCTGCGCACCGCGTTCGCGGTAGGGTGTGGTGTCGTACTGCGCGCGGTAGCATTTTGAAAAATGCGAAGGCGAGGCAAAGCCGCAGGCAAGGGCGACGTTGATCACGCTCATATCAGTTTGCATCAAAAGGTTGCGCGCCTTTTGCAGCCTTAGTTCCATATAGTAACGCTTTGGGCTGCGGTTTAGATATCGACGAAACAGTCGTTCCAACTGGCGCGTCGACATGCCGACATCTTTGGCAAGTATGGACGGGCTGATGGGTTCCTCGATATTGGCTTCCATCATCTGGATGACGGCCGATAGCTTCGGATGACGCACGCCGATGCGGGTGGGGACAGACAGACGCTGCGTGTCCTGATCCGTGCGGATCGTCGTATAGATCAACTGGTCTGCCACGGCGCTCGCAAGGGTCTCGCCGTGATCGTCGGCGATGAACTTCAGCATCAGGTCGATCGACGCCGTGCCGCCCGCGGTGGTAAATGTGCTGCCGTCGACCACGAAAACGGATTTGGTTAGAGTGACGTCTTCGAATTCTTCGACGAAGCTGTCCTGATTTTCCCAGTGTATCGTCGCGCGCTTGCCGTCTAAGAGGCCCGCCTTGGCCAGCGAGTATCCCGCCGTGCACAGACCGCCCATTTTGGCACCACGTCGCGCTTCGCGCCGAACCCAGTTCAACAGCTTTTTGGTTGTCGCATTTGCAACATCGATGCCGCCACACAGCACCACGGTATCGTCGCGGCCGACTTCAACAAAATCGCTATCCAGACGAAAGGCTGTGCCGGCAGAGCAACAAGCCGTATCGCCGCCTTCGCCAATTATGCTCCATTCATAAAGCGGTTTGCCCGACATACGGTTGGCAATGCGGAGACTTTCAACCGCGCAGGCGAAGCAAAGCAGGGTAAACTGATCAAGAAGGACGAACACAAAACGGCGCGGCTTGTCCCCGGTGCTTTCGATGTCAATTGTCTGGACTGCGGCGTCGCCCATTTGTGGTTCCCATCGCATGTATCCTATCACCGAAACACCATTTCAGAGGGCGCGGCAAGGGACGCTGGTCGCGTTTTCCGACAGGATTTGTCGCGAACAGGGCTCGCTCGGCGGCAAATCCCGGTTTTCAACCCCTCGCTGCTGCCCTATAAGCCATTCTCGCAATGTGGATATTGTTGTTTTCGAGGACGAACAGATGAGCGATTGGCAGAAAACCGGATGGCGCGCAAAACCCCGGGTGCAAATGCCTGACTATATGGACGCGGGCGCTTTGGCTGAGGTTGAGGCGCGTCTTGGGTCGTATCCGCCGCTTGTCTTTGCGGGCGAAGCGCGCCGTTTGAAGCGTGAATTGGGCGCGGCTGCGCGTGGTGAGGCATTCCTTTTGCAAGGCGGCGACTGCGCCGAGAGCTTTGCCGAATTTTCAGCTGACAACATTCGCGACACGTTCAAAGTCATGTTGCAGATGGCGATGGTTCTGACTTACGGCGCGAAGGTGCCTGTGGTGAAGGTTGGCCGGATGGCGGGGCAGTTTGCGAAGCCACGCTCGGCCCCGACCGAGGTGAAGAACGGCGTTGAGCTTCCGTCCTACCGTGGTGATATCGTCAACGAGTTGGAATTTTCCGAAACGGCACGCCGTCCTAGCCCAGACAAGATGCTGCGCGCTTACACGCAGGCGGCGGCGACTCTGAACCTTTTGCGCGCGTTTTCGACCGGCGGTTTCGCCGACATTCACCACGTCCACAGCTGGACGCTTGGCTTCGCCGAAGGTGTCGATGCCGAGCGCTATCGCGATATGGCTAATCGCATTCAGGACACCATCGACTTCATGGCGGCTGCTGGTCTGACGGCTCAGACGAACCACGAGTTAAGCCAGGTCGATTTCTACACAAGCCACGAAGCTTTGCTTTTGGAATACGAGGAGGCTTTGACGCGGATCGATTCCACGTCCGGCCAGTGGCTGGCGGGGTCGGGTCATATGATCTGGATCGGCGACCGCACGCGTCAGCCAGACGGCGCGCATGTGGAATTTGCCAGCGGTGTTCAGAACCCGATCGGACTGAAGTGTGGTCCGACCACAACAGCTGAGGATCTGAAGATCCTGATGACCAAGCTGAATCCGACCAATGAGGATGGGCGTCTGACACTGATTGCGCGTTTTGGTGCGGGCAGCGTGGGCGATCACTTGCCGCGTCTGTTGAAGACGGTGAAGGAAGAGGGCGCGAACGTGCTTTGGTCCTGTGACCCGATGCATGGTAACACGATCAAGTCGTCGACGGGCTATAAAACGCGACCCTTTGAAAGCGTTCTTCGAGAAGTGCGTGAGTTCTTTCAGGTGCATGGCGCCGAGGGCACTGTTCCGGGTGGCGTGCATTTCGAGATGACTGGGCAAGACGTGACCGAATGTACGGGTGGTGTGCGTGCTGTTAGCGACGAGGACTTGTCCGACCGTTACCACACAGCGTGCGATCCGCGTCTGAACGCGTCGCAAGCGTTGGAGCTTGCCTTTCTTGTGGCTGAGGAACTTAGCGCTCGGCGCGCAAGCGCGATGTCGGCAGCTGTTGGCTGAAACGTCACTCATAAATGCAAAAAAGGCCCGCCAGTTAAGCGGGCCTTTTTCATTCTGGTTCGGTGTGATCATTCCTGATCAATAAATGTGTTGTCGGTGACAAGGCGCAGATGTGCGCCCTTTTCTTGGGGGGGAAGTTGTGCGTTTTGCAGGGTACGGAGCGTCTGGCTTTTCAGGGGACGATGCCAGCGGTGTGCACTGAATGCGGTTTTGATCGTCGGTTTCGGAAGCCTGGCGCAATTGAGTGGCGTCGTGGTCGGCAAAACCCACCAGACCGCATCTGCTTTGGCCGGTGATCTGAAGCTTGCGGGCGCTGCGGCCGATGTCGCCGGACATCACGACGACGCCAAGTGCGCGACTGATCTCGCCTAGGTCACTTCGCAAAGGCAATAACACCATGTCACCGGTAAGCTCGGCCCGTCCAAATCCTTTAGCTGCGCCTAGTTTCATCCCCACGACTGATGGATCATCAAAATCAGACTGGATGGCGTGCGACAGCTTTTCGCGCGAGGCTGGTTTGAGAATTTCGGAGCCGGAAGGCCACGCACTTCTTTCCCCATAAGATCCGTCAGATATGAGCCCGCAAGGCGGATCCGCGCCAGCCCGGTCGAGATACTTTCAAGAACATACACATGCGCCAAAGAGCCTTGCAGAAATTGCGGAGAAATTCGCTTCATTTGGGCGCAAGGCGTCCTACTCGCATGTCTTCCCAGCGTGCTTCTCGCTGCGCCAGAATGGGCCCCACATTGCGCCCTAATCGCCGTAAATTCTACAACCTGATCGCCGTTTTGATTGTCGCCACCACTACCTTTATCGCGATATGTCATCTTCCACGCTTTCCCGGAGCGCGTATTGTTCGCTCCGACCCTCTCTGTTACCCACAATTCGACGATGTCAGGAAGTGCGGGTCGGTTCCGCCTCTTTCTTACCAAAAGGTTAATGGCGATGGCTGAGGCACAAGACAGCGGCGAGTCGGTCGGGCTTCGCTCGATGACGGGCTTTGGTCCGCTGAATGGCGCGTTCGCGGACTGGTCTTTCAGTGGCGACGTGCGGGCCGTGAACGGGCGCGGGCTTGATATGCGGTTTCGGGCGCCGGACTGGATTGAGGGGCTTGAGCCAATTCTGCGCAAGGCGGTACAGGCGCGTGTGTTGCGCGGTAGTGTGACGGTGTCGATCCGGTTGCAGCGCGAAGAGGCAGTGCCTGAGTTGCGTCTGAACGAGGCCCAGTTTGCCGCGACCCTTGAGCTGTTGACCCATATCGAAGCCGGTGCGTCGGCGTATGGTCTGGCGTTGGTGCCAACCAAAGCAAGTGACATCGCAGCCATGCGCGGCGTGGTCGAGCAACGCGAGGGAGGCAATGGTGACACTGGCGCGTTGCGGGCCGCGATTGCTGCAGCCTTTGATGCCGCATTGCTAGCGTTTGACGCAGATCGCGCCCGCGAGGGTGCGGCTTTGAGCGATGTGTTGTTTAAGCAATTGGACGAGGTCGAACGTTTGCGCACAATAGCGTTGACGGCTGCGGGCGCGCGGGCAGATGCGGCGCGGGCGGGGCTGGAGCGCAATCTGGCCAGGCTTTTGGAGGCAACGGAGGTGCCGGACGAAGCGCGGCTGGCACAGGAGTTGGCGCTGATTGCAGTAAAGACGGATATCACCGAGGAACTGGACCGGTTGACAGCGCATGTGGCGGCGGCGCGGTCTTTGCTGGTTACGCAAGGCCCCGTCGGGCGCAAGCTAGATTTCCTGATGCAGGAGTTCAACCGCGAGGCAAACACGTTGTGTTCCAAGGCTCAGTCAACCGAGATGACGGCCATCGGGCTTGACCTGAAAGCGGTCATCGACCAGATGCGCGAGCAGGTTCAGAATATCGAATGAAGGGGCAGGGATGACAGACAGGATTGTTATGGCTCGGCGGGGGCTTCTGATCATTCTGTCCTCGCCTTCGGGTGCGGGGAAGTCGACATTAGCGGGCCGATTGCGAGAATGGGACACGGATATCCGGTTTTCTGTTTCGGCCACCACGCGGGTAGCACGAACCGGCGAGCAGGACGGGCGCGAGTATACTTTCGTAGAAGAAGCCGCCTTTAGGGCAATGGTGCGAGACAACGAGATGCTGGAGCATGCTTTCGTGTTCGGCAACTTTTATGGCTCGCCGCGTCGTCCTGTGCAGGCCGCAATCGAGGCCGGGGCGGATGTGCTTTTTGACATTGATTGGCAGGGCGCGCAGCAAATTGCGAATTCGCCGCTAGCGCCGCATGTTTTGTCGATCTTCCTTTTGCCTCCGTCGATCACTGAACTTCAGCGGCGCCTGGAAACGCGCGGGCAGGACGATGCAGATGTGATTGCCAAAAGGATGACGCGCAGTTGGGACGAGATTTCGCACTGGGACAGTTACGACTATGTGCTGGTGAACGATAGTCTTGATGCGACCGAAGAACGCCTTCATACGATCATCACAGCTGAACGTCTGCGGCGCACGCAGCAGCCCGGATTGATGGGCCATGTGCGCAAGTTACAGCACGAGTTTGAGGACAGCGCATCTTGACTTTGTATGCTTTGGACAATGTATCGCCGGTGTTGCCGGAAGATGCCGACTTCTGGGTTGCGCCTGATGCCAATGTTATCGGGGATGTGGTGATCGAAAGCGGAGTGTCGATCTGGTTTGGCGCCACGCTTCGCGGAGATACCGAGCGGCTTCGCGTGGGAGCGGGAAGCAACATTCAGGAAAACACTGTTGTGCATGCGGATCCGGGTTTTCCGGTGGTGATTGGTGCGAACTGCACGATTGGCCACAAGGCTATGATCCATGGCTGCGAGATTGGTGATGGATCATTGATCGGGATGGGGGCCACGGTTTTGAATGGCGCGAAGATTGGCAAGGGTTGCTTGATCGGCGCAGGCGCGCTTGTGACCGAGGGCAAGGTTATTCCCGACGGCAGTCTCGTGATGGGGATGCCGGGGAAGGTGGTGCGCGACCTGGACGCGGATGCGCAGGCCACTCTTTTGGTTTCGGCCGAGAATTACCGCAAACGGATGCGGCGGTACCGGGCTGGTCTGACGCCTCTGGATTAAGAAATACATAGGAGATCGGCCATGTCTGACACACCGTCAAAGCCCTTTCGCACGCCTTGGCCGGGAAGCGTAAGCCGCCCCGTCGTCAATCCTTTGCAGCCGTCTGTTGTCTATGCCTCTGGCGATCCGGACGAGTTGGACTCGCAGTACGAAGGCGGTGCGAAGGGCTATACCTATGCCCGCGAGGGTCATCCGAACGCGGAAGTTTTGGGGCAAATGATAGACGCCATGGAAGGCGCGTCCGGCGGTGTCGTGACCGGCTCGGGCATGGGCGCTGTGACGGTGGCGTTGCTTGGTTCAGCGAGCGCCGGCGATCATGTGCTTGGGGCGGATCAGCTTTATGGGCGATCGCTTCGGCTGATGACTGAGGAATTGCCGCGCTTTGGGATTGCGACGTCTCTGGCGAATCCGACGGATGTTGTGGCCTTTGAGGCGGCGATCCGGCCCGAGACGAAGTTAATTCTGATCGAAACAGTGTCGAACCCGACCCTTCGGGTGGCGGATGTTGACGGGATTATCGCTCTGGCCAAGGAGCGCGGGATACTTGTGGCGATTGACAACACGTTTCCAACGCCGCGCGGATGTCGGCCTTTGTCGCGGGGGGCGGATATTGTCATCCATTCCGTGACCAAGCTGATGGCGGGACATTCGGATGCAACCCTTGGATATGTCGCGACCAGAGATCCGGCACTTTCGGCGCGGTTTTCGACGCTTGCGGTCAGCATGGGATTTACCGCGTCACCGTTTGATTGCTGGCTGGCCGAGCGCGGGCTTTATTCGTTCGATTTGAGATATGAACGCTGCACTGCAACTGCGGCACGGCTTGGGGATGCTCTTGGGGTTTTGCCGGGTGTGGTGCGGGTTTTATACCCCGCACGGCACGATCATCCCGATCACAATCGCAGCGCGACGCTGCTGGGCGGCGAGGGTGGGCATATGGTGAGTTTTGAGATCGAAGGCGGGCGGGAGGCCGCCAACGCATTTGTGCGTAACGCCGAGGGGCTGAACTTTGCGCCGACCCTTGGCGATGTCGCTACGACGATCAGCCATCCCGCGACGTCCTCGCACCGTGCACTAACGCCTCAGGCGCGGGCAGAGATCGGAATTTCGGAAGGCTTCTTCAGGATTTCAGTCGGCTGCGAACCGGCCGACGCGCTTATCGCGACTTTTGAGAAAGCCATACGCGCCGCCATCGCGGTCTGATCATCACTCGATCAGGATGCCAAAGTCGAGTCCTGGGTAAAGGCGTTTGATCTCGCGTTCGGCATTTTCGGACTCGGAAGTTCACGGGATACAGCCGGATACTTACCTTTGTATCCATGGCTGCCTAGAATCTGCGCAAGGTCGTTGCAGTCAAAACGTCTGGAAAGCGCGGGCGATATCACGACTGTCGGCCAAAGGTGTTCAAGTAAGCCATCCGCGACCTCGTCAATCGCCACGAACTGAGCGCTCGAGATCCCGGGGAACTGGTGGCCGCTTTGCAGCCATTCTTCAGGTTCGCCCACCGCCAGTATAGCAACTGTCTGATCACCCAAGCCGCTAAGTGACGCGGCATCTAGGCGGCTTAATTTTAAAGGTTAAGAGCTCATGCTTTTTTACCCGTTGTTTTGCCGACTCAGTTATTGAAAACAATCGTCCTGCATTTTTTCCCTGTTCAGGATAATCAAGATAAAACCTTGTTGGAGGAAAGAAATACCTCAGGGGAGAAAATCATGAAGGTACACGTTTAAGTTGTATACTTGATCAAACTCCGGCTTTACAAACTAAAATCAGACCGTGACAAGCCACTAGAAGCCAGAAAATTAAGCATGTTTGGATCTGGATAGGGGAATTGCCATGCAAGAGTTTGTCGATGCCTTGCCGCTTCCGGCGATTGTTGTTGGACGCGACGAGCGGCTTTTGGCGGCGAATGCGCAGGCGATCCAATTGTTCGGACGCGGGGTTCTGGGGCGACATTACATAACCTCATTCCGCCAGCCTGCTTTGCTGGACGCGATCGAGCAGGTCATGTCGGATGGTAAATCCAGACAAGCACGTTACCTTTCGACCGAAGCGCGGCGCGACAAGACTTGGGCAGTGCATCTTGCGATGATGGGGGCGGATCGCCCTATGCTTATCACCTTCGAGGATCAAACGGCGACGGAAGAAGCCGGGACGATGCGCCGGGATTTCGTGGCCAATGTCAGCCATGAGTTGCGCACGCCTTTGACGGCGCTGATCGGTTTTATCGAAACACTCCGCGGTGCCGCAAAGAACGATCCGGCAGCACAGGCGCGGTTCCTTGAGATCATGGACCGCGAGGCGGTGCGGATGAACCGGTTGGTTGAAGACTTGATGTCTCTGAACCGGGTAGAGGCAACCGAGCGCATTCGACCCTTGGATCTTGTTGATCTGGCATCGATTGCGCGATCCGTCATTCACGCCCTAGAGCCACTGGCAGCCGAGCGCGGCATGACGATCGTGCACGAGAACCTTGAAGATGCCGCGCGGCTTCCGGGCGATGCGGATCAATTGGCGCAAGTCATCACCAACCTTGTCGAGAACGCGTTGAAGTATTCGGGGTTTGGCAAGAAGGTGACCTTGCGCATGGAGACGGTCGACAATCATCCAATGACTCGCGGGCCAGCGGCGAGCTTGTCGGTGATTGATACCGGGGATGGCTTTAATCCTGAGTTGATTCCGCGCCTGACCGAGCGATTCTACCGAATCGATAATCATAGATCGCGCGAACTTGGGGGGACGGGTCTTGGCTTGGCTATTGTGAAGCACATTATTAACCGCCATCGCGGTCGACTGCGGATTGAAAGCGCTCCGGGCCAAGGTTCTGTTTTTACCGTCATTTTACCGACTAAAGTGTCGATTTGAGCAGACCTCGCAGCGGTTTTTTGACCCTGTTTTTAGATACATTTTGGATTTCATAAAACTGTTACACAACTGTCGCAAAAGCTTCAGCAGCACCCCATAGAACGGCGCCAAGGCCGCGTGGGGCGGTCCGGAACTTTCTTAAGGAGAAAAGCCCATGCTGAATGCGAAGCTTACAGTTTCGACTATCGCAATTCTTACAGTCTCTGCGACTGCCGCTGCTGCCCGTGATCAGGTGCAAGTCGCCGGATCCTCGACCGTGCTTCCATACGCTTCGATCGTCGCCGAATCTTTCGGTGAGAACTTTGATTTCCCAACACCGGTTGTTGAATCCGGTGGCTCGTCCGCAGGCCTCAAGCGCTTCTGCGAAGGCGTTGGCGAAAATACAATCGATATCGCAAACTCATCGCGCAAAATTCGCGAAGGCGAAGTTGCAGCTTGTGCAGATGCCGGCGTGACCGACATAATCGAAGTGCGCATCGGCTATGATGGCATCGTGTTCGCCAGCCAGATCGACGGTCCAGCTTATACAGCTTTCACTGAAGATCACTGGTACATGGCGCTTGCCGAGCAGGTCTTTATGGACGGCGAAATCACAGCGAACCCGTTCACAATGTGGAACGAGATCGACCCGAGCCTGCCAGCCGCTGAAATTCAGGCGTTCATTCCCGGCACCAAGCACGGAACACGCGAAGTGTTCGAGGAAAAGGTGCTTTTGGTTGGCTGTGAAAACTCCGGGGCCATTGGAGGCATGATATTAGCAGGCATGAGCGAAGACGACGCGGAAGACGCGTGCATGAACGTGCGCACTGACGGCCGCTCGGTCGATATCGACGGCGACTACACCGAGACATTGGCGCGTATCGACGCCAACTCGAACGGTGTGGGCGTGTTTGGGCTCGCGTTTTATGAGAACAACACCGACAAGCTGAAGGTTGCGACAATGTCCGGCATCGCGCCTTCGACAGAGACGATCTCAACCGGTGAGTATCCTGTGTCGCGTCCTTTGTACTTTTACATCAAAGCCGCACACATCGGCGTCATCCCAGGCCTCAAAGAGTTCGCATCGTTCTTCGTTGCTGACGAGATTGCTGGTCCGGACGGCCCGCTTGCTGAGTACGGTCTGGTATCCGATCCGGTTCTGGTGGAAACACAGATCATGATCGAAGCCGAAGAGACCATGGGCTCGGGCAGCTAACTTGATAAAGCTACCGGGGGAGGGCTCTTTTGTGCCCTCTCTCTTTTTTCCTGACCCGAGGGCGTCATGCCGCTAATCTGGCTAATTGCAATCATTTTCGCACTGGCGGTTCTTGGCTTTGTCATGGGACGCGGACGCGCTGTGGCCTCGGCTGGTGGGGACACGCGCGGGCTACATTCCCTGCCATCGTACTACGGTTGGAACGTGGCGTTGACGGTGATGACCCCGGCGTTTGGATTGCTTGCGCTGTGGCTGCTCATCCAGCCCATGTGGATTGAGAGCCGGGTTTCGGCGCAACTGCCCGAAAATGCAATTTCGGAAACCTCGACGCGCGAGCTTGTTATGAGCGATGTGCGTCGTGTGGCAGAAGGCCTTGAGGCGATTAATGCGCCTTTTGGTGGGGCTCATCCTGTCGTCAATGATGCCTATTTGGCGGACCTGCGAGAGCAAATAGGCTCTGTTGGCGTTGCCCTTGGCTCCGACATTACCGTCGGTGTCTACGACGCCGCTCGGTCGTTCCGCACGCTGTCCGGATGGGGCGGCACCGCGATGTCTGTTGTCGCATTTCTGACCGCACTGGGCGGATTTTCTGTGTCGTACATGGTGACGAATAAGGACTTCCGCGCGCGCAATACGGTCGAGCGTGGAATTTTGTTAGTGCTGGTTGCCGCCGCATCCATCGCCATTTTGACAACATTGGGTCTGGTTCTCTCGATGTTGTTTGAGGCGCGCAACTTCTTTGCGGCGCATCCGTGGCAGGACTTCTTTTTCGGCACAAAATGGGCACCAGATTTCCGGGGCAATTCGGAATTGGCCATTCTACCTTTGCTTTGGGGCACGCTGTATATCTCGGTCATAGCGCTTTTGGTGGCAGTACCTGTGGGTTTGTTCGCCGCGATATTTCTGTCCGAATACGCGTCAAGTCGTGTGCGGTCTTTGACAAAACCCGCGATCGAGGTTTTGGCCGGTATCCCGACGATTGTGTATGGCTTGTTCGCGCTGATCACCGTTGGACCGATGCTTCGGGACTACTTTGCTTTGCCACTGGGGTTTGGGCAAAGTTCGTCTTCGGTGATAACGGCCGGTTTGGTCATGGGCATTATGTTGATCCCGTTTGTGTCTTCGTTGTCTGACGACATTATTAATGCGGTGCCGCAGTCGATGCGTGATGGATCCTACGCGCTGGGAGCGACGCAATCCGAGACGATCCGTCAGGTCGTTGTGCCGGCAGCCTTGCCGGGGATTGTGGGCGCAGTTTTGTTGGCGGCGTCGCGCGCAATTGGCGAGACGATGATTGTTGTGCTTGGGGCAGGGGCCGCGGCAGCGCAGTTTGATCGGGGCTTGGGTGAACTTGTGAACCCGTTTCAGGCCATGACTACGATCACTGTAAAGATTGTCAGTCAGTTGACCGGAGATACCGATTTTTCGTCCCCTGAGACGCTTGTGGCCTTTGCGCTTGGGCTGTCGCTGTTCACCATCACGCTTGGATTGAACGTGCTCGCGCTTTGGATTGTGCGCAGGTATCGGGAGCAATACGAATGACCGATATAATTGCAGAACCGGAAGGGGGCGACCGCCGCAAAGGCTCGCTTTTGGCGCAGGATACGCGGACGCAAAAGCGCAATGCCGCTGAACGCCGGTTCCAAATTTATGGGATGGTCGCGGTAAGCATTGCGGTGCTGGCGCTGGTGTTTTTACTCACGTCGATTGTAAGTAACGGTATAGGGTCATTTAGCCAGACATTCATTTCGCTGGATGTGGTCTTGGCCGAAGACAAGCTTGATAAGACGGGCAGCCGGGACCGCACCGAAATGGCGAAAGTCTCAACCTTTGGCTATGCACCGTTGATAAAGGCGGCGATTGAGGACCGGATTGCCGCCGAAGGGATCGAAATTGACGGGCTGACGAAGCCCGACGCCCTGATCTCGAAGGAGGCAGCTGCGCAGTTGCGGAACTTTGTTCTGGCAAACACGGATCGGGTCGGAGACACGGTAGAGTTCAAGTTCCTCGCCTCGGGCCGGATCGATGGGTACTACAAGGGCCGCGTGACAATGGCCTCGGCCGCACTCGATCGTAATATCTCGCCTGAGCAGTTGATGTTGGCAGATGCGCTGAAAGACGCGGGCGCATTGGAGCGCACCTTTAACTGGGACTTTATAACCGCGCCCGACGCATCCGAGAATCGCCCCGAAGCCGCAGGTCTGGGTGTCGCGATACTGGGCTCGCTTTATATGATGGTTGTGGTTTTGTTTCTCGCACTGCCGATCGGGGTCGCGGCGTCGATCTATCTTGAGGAATTTGCGCCTAAGAACTTTCTGACGGATGTGATTGAGGTTAATATCTCAAACCTTGCGGCTGTGCCGTCAATTGTGTTTGGTATTTTGGGTCTGGCGATCTTTATAAACTTTGCCGGTCTGCCACAGTCGGCGCCGATTGTGGGCGGTTTAGTTTTAACGCTGATGACCTTGCCGACGATCATTATTGCGACACGGGCATCGCTAAAGTCGGTGCCACCGTCGATCCGCGAAGCCGCCCTTGGGGTTGGCGCCTCAAAAATGCAAACGGTATTCCATCATGTGTTGCCGCTTGCCGCACCTGGCATTTTGACCGGTACGATCATCGGTTTGTCCCAAGCTTTAGGGGAAACGGCCCCCTTGTTGCTGATCGGGATGGTCGCCTTTGTGCGCGAGTATCCGGGCGCGCCGCCAGAGGGCTTCTTCGACCCGGCATCGGCTTTGCCCGTTCAGATCTACAACTGGACGACACGCTCGGATCCGGCGTTTGTCGAGCGGGCTTCTGGGGCAATCATCGTGCTGCTGATTTTCCTGCTGATAATGAATATAGTCGCCATCATACTCCGCCGCCGCTTTGAGCGACGCTGGTAGGGGGCGAGACATGAACGACATGCGCATAACAAATCGGACGATCGAAATGAACGACATCAAGATCGCGGCCAAGGGCGTAGACGTCTTTTACGGTGACACGCACGCCATTAAGGACGTGTCCGTCGAAATTCAGGACAAGACTGTGACGGCGTTTATCGGACCATCCGGGTGTGGGAAGTCGACGTTCTTGCGGTGCCTAAACCGAATGAACGACACGATTGATGTGGCCCGCGTCACCGGCGATATCCGCATCGACGGCGAGGATATTTACGACGCCAAAGTCGACCCTGTGCAGCTTCGCGCCAAGGTTGGGATGGTGTTCCAGAAGCCGAACCCGTTCCCGAAGTCAATTTTCGAAAACGTAGCCTATGGACCCAAAATACACGGGCTGGCACGTACTAACGACGAACTGGAAGAGATTGTGATGAAGAGCCTGAACAGGGCCGGGCTCATTGATGAGGTGAAGGATCGCCTGCTGGCACCGGCAACCGGGTTGTCCGGCGGGCAGCAGCAGCGCCTGTGTATTGCCCGTGCCATTGCCATTAATCCTGATGTATTGTTGATGGATGAACCTTGTTCGGCACTTGATCCGATTGCAACGGCGCGTATTGAAGACCTGATGTGGGAACTGAAGGAGAATTTCACGATTGTTATCGTGACACATTCCATGCAACAGGCATCCCGCGTGTCGCAGCAAACCGGTTTTTTTCATATGGGTGTGTTGGCCGAGGTCGGCACCACGGAGCAGATATTTCAGAACCCGGTTGATACCCGTACACGCGATTACATAACCGGGCGTTTTGGCTGATACCGTCCCGCGGAGATAATAAATGTCATTGCATTTCCACAGAGAAGTAGACCGCCTGATTGAAGACCTGATTACTTTTGGCGGGAGTATCGAGGATCAGTTGAATGACTCAATCAGTGCGCTCATGGAAGGTAGTATCAAGGGCGCCAGGCGCGTTATCAAGAATGATGCGGATATGGACCAGCTTGAAGTCGAGATGGAAGAAGAGTGCCTGAAGTTGCTGGCGCTACACCAGCCTCTGGCAAATGATCTGCGCCAGATTGTATCGGTACTTAAAATAAACCATGACCTCGAGCGGATTGGTGATCATGCTACAAATATCGCGCAACGCGCGCTGGATCTGGATCCATTGCCGCGAGTTGATTTGCCACAAGATATACTTGCCATGTCCAAGCAGGCACGCCTGATGCTGCGTGTCAGTCTGCTGGCATTCGTAGAGTCAGACCAGATGCTTACGCACGGTGTTTTTGAGATGGAGGACCAGATTGACAAGTTGAACAAGGTTATCTTCAAACAGCAGATCAAGGCGATAAAAGAAGCACCCGCTGAAGCTGAACAGCGTATCCTTATGCTTTCTGTTTGCAAACAGCTTGAGCGTGTTGGCGACCTGGCTTCCAACATTGCCGAAGATGTCGTCTATCTGATGTCAGGCGATATCATTCGTCATGGCGGGCGTGAGCCTGCTGTCTAGGGGAAGGCCGTTACTGCCGGTCGTGACTATGTGGCATTGCCAGAGATTGTCCTGACGGTCATTACAATCAATAGTTTGCTCAAATGAGTGTGTATGGCAGCTAACCGCCTGCCTGGTATTTTTCCGTTGCCGCGATCCTCTTTATGCGTCGCTGCGATACTGTTATCGCTCCCGGCAGAATGGCTGCTGCTGTTGCCGGGTCTTGTGTTGTGGCCTCGTTGTTTCCGTGTCCCCCCGGTGTATTTTTCAGGGATTTTTATGCCGACACCGAATTGCTGTCCACCCTGATTCTTTTTTCACAAGAACTTAATAAAATCTCAATATAACTGTAACAGTTTTTACCTAATCTGCCCGTGCAATTAAAAACAGCATATTCCAGTGCTGTTAATTTAACGGGAGACTCTTGTGTATTTTAAATTACGATTACCACTGCTGCGCAGTGCGCTGTTTTGTTGTGCCGGAATATTTTCATTACCTGCTGTATCTTCTGATGATGCCCTGCTGGACCTTATCAAGGTGTTGCGTGACAAGGGCACCATAAGTGATGCGGACTTTCAGGTGTTAAAAAATGCAGCGACTTCAGAAAAACAACAGGATGATGTTGCTGAAAAGGAAGAGATAAAAAAACAGGTTGCCGAAGCGACCAAAGATAATATCAAGGTCAAGACCGGCAGTTCCGGTCTCAAAGTCCAGTCACAGGATGGTGCATTCAAGTTCCAGGTTGGTGGCCGCGTGATGGTCGATACGGCTGTATATGACAAGGATAAAACCAGTCTTGGTAGCGGTGCGGAAATACGACGCGCCAGATTGTTTGCAAAGGGCACGGTTTACAATGACTGGTTCTACAAGGCGCAGATCGACTTTGCAGGTAATGATGTCTCGCTCAAGGATCTGTACATGGGTTACAACGGCTTTGATGCAGTCAAGATTACCCTGGGCCATCACAAGGAACCGTTTAGTCTTGAAGAGCTTACCAGCTCAAAATATATAACGTTCATGGAAAGAGGCTTGCCCAATGCCTTTTCACCTGGCCGTGATACAGGTATTTCGGTCAGCACCCATGGAGATCGCTGGGGTGCCCGGCTTGGTTATTTCTACGACGGAGTGGAAAATGATAATTCACCGGATGCCCAGGGGTGGGGTGTAACCGGACGTGTACATTTTGCGCCGCTGTTGGAGAATGGAAATCTGGTTCATCTTGGTGCTGCAGCCAGCTATCGTGGAGATGGTGATGACGAGGTACGTTTCCGGGAAAGACCGGAGTCTCATGTTACCGGGACCCGCCTGGTTGATACCGGTACGATCTCCGGTTATTCAAACCAGACATTGCTTGGTGCCGAGGCAGCCGCTGTCTTCGGTCCGCTTTCCCTGCAGGGTGAGTACATGCAGACAAGCGTTGATGTGGATGGTCCGGGATCAGACCCTGATTTCAGTGGCTGGTACGTTTTCGGCAGTTATTTCCTCACCGGTGAGCAGCGGCCCTACAAGGCCAGTAGTGGTACCTTTGGCCGTGTGAAGCCCAAAAGCATAGTCGGCAAGGGCGGGCACGGTGCGTGGGAACTGGCGGCGAGGTACAGCAGCATTGATCTCCATGACAGCGGCATAGATGGTGGTGAAGAAGACAATATCACTGTCGGTCTTAACTGGTATGCGACGCCGAACATCCGCTTTATGGCGAACTATGTACGCGCTTCCACCGATCCTTCATCGGAAGTTAAATATGCGTCAGCCGGCGATGAGGATGCGAATATCTATCAGCTCCGTGGTCAGATCGATTTCTAGCTGTTAACAAGCGGCAGGATGCATTCAAAAGAATGCCTCCTGCCGCGCGCCAGAGGGGTTCTACTTTTTGGCGGCAAGCGGTTGCGTGACGGTGAAGGCACCCCGGATATCACCTTCCCGGTAGCCCAGTGCCTGGTCATGCGGATAAAGTTTCTCCAGCCGCGCCTTCACGATCGAGTCCAGCGCTTCACCGTGGCAGGCCAGGCAGGGCCGGGATGTCGGGATGGCTTTCATGTAGCGCAGTTGCTTGTCTCCATCCACCCGTACGACTTCGTGAAATTCCATCTGCGCGGGGTCTTCACCGGCAAGTTTGCGTTCTTCGAAGGCTTCAAGCACCGAGCGTTCCCATGCGTCGGGTGCATTGTTCGGGTTGCGCAGCTTCAGACTGGTGCGCCCAACCTCCCAGCCATTGCGGACACTGTAGGTATTAGCAATGGCCGGTGCGATCAGGTTGCATACACTGACAGCATTTACCGGTCCACCTTCCTGCATGCTTGTCTGTAATTCCTTCTTCAGCGTTTGCATGAATTCTTTTACGGTCTCGCGGCTGGCCTCGACTTCATCAGAGTAGTCAGCTGCATAACCGCCCGGGGCTGTCAGG
>CAJQNG010000202.1 GCA_905479635.1 uncultured Boseongicola sp.
CGTGAAGAGGACGTAAATGCCTGTGCAGCGTGTCACGGCGTCTCCGGGACTGGCGACGGCCCGATGGCCGAGTTCATGTCCGTCAAGGTGCCTGACCTATCGCTATTGGCAGCCCGAAACGACGGTGATTTCCCAATGCTAGATGTGATCCAAACGATTGACGGACGCACAGGCATTCGGCTGCGCGGCCATGGGTCAGAAATGCCTATCTGGGGTGATCAGTTCGAAGCCGAAAGCTATGAAGCGGAAAACTTTGGCGGAGAAACGATTGCCCGCGGCCGAATTCCATCCCTCGCCTATTGTCTTTAATCCATCCAAAAATAAAAACCGCAAGGTCTCCAAGAGCTAAGGACCGGTATCGGCTACCCCCGTCAGGCAGCCTTCAAATGGACAGATCATACCATCGGTTGCGCCATGGGCCAACTTGTGAACCACGAGGCTTTGAAAATAGGCGTCAATATCCAGGTGGGCAACCGGGACATCGAGTTTGCATTGCTCTGACAGCACTCCTGAGCCAGCACGCGACGTCACCATCCGGAGCATGCAACGACCTGAGGCTTGGCAATAGGAAGTAAGGATAGTGAATGAAAACCAAAATGGTTCGCACGGCAATATTTCCGGTTGCTGGTCTTGGCACCAGATTCCTCCC
This sequence comes from uncultured Boseongicola sp., assembly GCA_905479635.1. Classification (GTDB taxonomy): domain Bacteria; phylum Pseudomonadota; class Alphaproteobacteria; order Rhodobacterales; family Rhodobacteraceae; genus Boseongicola. The sequence goes on from CAJQNG010000202.1 coordinate 650, forward strand.
AGCCACCAAGGGCACGCCGAAAGAGTTGCTTCCGGTTATTGATAAACCGCTGATCCAGTTTGCAATCGATGAAGCCCGCGCCGCGGGTGTTGAAAGGATGGTTTTTGTGACCCATCCCACAAAGTCCGCCATTGAACATTATGTGAGGGACGACGCGGAACTGCGGGAGGCGCTAAAGGCACACGGAAAGGCGCGGCTTGCGCACGAGCTGGAAGAATCCGCTCTCGACGAATCCTCTACTGAAGTAATTTTCGTCATGCAGAATGAGCCGCTTGGCTTGGGCCATGCGGTTCTCTGTGCCAAGACCCAAGTTCTTCCAGGTCCGGTTGCCGTCGTCTTGCCAGATGACCTAATTCTGGGCGAGCCAGGCTGCCTGAGCGAGATGATCGAGGCCTACGCGACCTGTTCAGCCAAGCATCTCGTCGCGGCCATGGAGGTCCCGAGGGAGTTGACCGAGCGCTACGGTATTCTGTCCGTGACATCGCAGGAAGGCCAGTTCTTCCATGCCGATGGCGTGGTCGAAAAACCGGCACCAGCCAAGGCACGGTCATGCTTGGCTGTGATTGGGCGATACATCCTTGATCCTTCGATATTTTCGGACCTTGAGGCGCAGGCGCCTGGAGCAGGCGGAGAGATCCAACTTACGGATGGCATCGCCCGTGGGATAGACCGCCTTGGACTTGCCGGTTTCAGTATTTCAGGTCACAGGTTCGATTGCGGATCCAAGGTCGGAATGTTTGAGGCGACGCTCTTTGTAGCGAACCAAAATCCGATATACGCCGAGGTGTTGAGGAGATACTGCGCAGCACCGTAAAGGGTCCTGGAGGGGAACTGAGCGCGCGTGCCTAACCTTGGCTACCGGATGCTTCGGCGTCCGCGGTTCCGGCCGTTCCCAGCAGAACCACAACGTGCCGGCTCTGTCCGGCATCTGGGAATGGGACAAGCTGCGACCCGAAAGGAGCGCCATCCACCGTTACTGCAACAACACCGGTACCAACGTGTTCTGGGTCTTCGATGGTGATGGTCATGCGGCCCCGGTCACCATCCAAGGCAACTTCGGCACCGCCCCATTTTTTCGGTAGACTGGGGTCCAGATGCACGCCTTTTGTCTTCAGGCGAACGCCCAGAATGCCGCGCGTGGCCAACTGCCAGGTCCAGCCGGCAGCACCGGTATACCATGACCATCCGCCAACCCCTGTCCATTCATCCTTGCCTGAGACATCACCTGTGAGAACATATGGTTCTCGTCGATAGTGTTCGGCCGCCTCTTGGGTTGCGCTCCGGCGGATCGGGTTGATGATATCAAAGACTTGCCAAGCGCGGTCGCCGTCCCCGATTTCAGCCATCGCGACCCCGAGCCACGCAGCCGCATGGGTATATTGCCCGCCGTTCTCGCGGATACCGGCCGGATAGGCCTGGATATACCCAGGGTCCCGATTGCTGTTCTGGAAAGGGGGTGTCAGCAGCCGTATCAATCTTTGGTCGCGGTCCAGCAGCCGTTCGCAAGCTGATTTCAGTGCCTGCCGTGACCTTTCGTCGGGTGGGTCGCCGCAAAGAACGCTCCAGCACTGTGCGATGAGGTCAATTTGGCACTCGTCATTCGTGTGAGACCCCCAGGAGACGCCGTCGTCGTCTAAAGCCCTTATATACCACGCGCCATCCCAAGCATGTTCGTCGAGGGCCGTTCGAAGTTTCTGAATGTGGCCTTTCCAGCGTTCAACTCGATCTGTCTCGCCTGCAGCCTCGGCCAGCGGCGCAAAGGCACGGATCGTGGCAATCTGAAACCAGGCAAGCCACACGCTTTCTCCCTTTCCACCTGCGCCAATGCGATCCATGCCGTCGTTCCAGTCGCCGCTGCCGATCAGCGGTAGACCATGAGCGCCCGTTCGCAGGCCCCGATCAATTGCGCGGGCGCAATGCTCCAGAAGGGATGCGGTCTCGCCCAAGTCGAACCGCTCATATCGGTCGCCTTCGTCCGGTCGCAGCTCGGGCGCGGCAAGAAATGGAACATCTTCCGACAGGATATTGGCACCATCCGTCGCCTCAACATACCGCGCCACGACATAGGGTAGCCATAGGTAGTCGTCCGAACAGCGGGTTCTAACACCCTGGCCGCCCGGTGGGTGCCACCAGTGCAGCACGTCACCCTCTTCGAACTGGTGCCGGGCAGCACGCAAAATGTGTGAGCGCACTCGTTTTGGGTCACTATGAAGGACACCAAGCATATCTTGTAACTGATCGCGAAAACCGAACGCTCCGCCGGCCTGGTAGAACCCGGCACGCGCCATCATCCGGCTGGAAAGGTTCTGATAGGGCAGCCACTGATTGACCATCAGGTTCAGGGCAAGATCCGGTGTCTTGACCTGAAGTGCGCCAAGCTTTGTATCCCAGAATGCACGCAGATCCCGGAGTGCTCCGGTAATCTCAGACGGGTTGCGCCAACGCGCGATCAGGCTCTCCGCCTCGGCCTGATCGCCACCCTCTCCCAAGATGAACACTACGTCCTCACTAGCCCCTGGTTCCAACACAAGGTGTACCTGATAGGCGCCACAGGCATCGCCACCCGGTGTGAAGCGGTCACCCAAATCCCATCGATGCAGCGCATCGGGTGACGAGACATCTCCGTCCTGTCCCAGAAAGTCGCGCCGGTCTCCGCTTACGCTGTGCGGTTCTGCCGAGGCGGAGAGGAACGCCACGCGGCGCCCGAACTCAGGGTTCCAGTGGTTTTGCGCAAGTATCGCTTTCTGTCTCGGGTCGTAGAGACTGGTGACGTGGGGCTTGGCCACGCTTGCAGTCGCGCCGATCAGCCATTCGGCATAGTATGTCGCTGTCAGGCGCCGCGCAGTCGGGGAGAGGTTCGTGAGCCTCAAGCGGACCAGCTTGACCGGTGCGTCCACCGGCACGAAGACCAGCATCTCCTGCTCCAAGTCTCTGCTGGTCTGGTGCCACCGCGAATAGCCCATCCCGTGACTGACCTGACACTCGGCGTCTTGGCCCATCGGTGCGGGCGTCGTCGTCCAGACCTCCGCCAGCGCTTCGTCCCGCAAGTAAAGAACTTCTCCAGGTTCGTTGAGGACCGGATCATTGGACCAGGGCGTCAGGCGATGCTCACCGCTGTTCAGGGCCCAGGTGAATCCAAGGCCTGCTTCGCTGACAATTGTGCCGAAGTGATCATTGGCAAGCACATTACACCAAGGAGAAGGCGTGTGCTGGCCGGGGGCGAGATGCATCACGTATTCGCGGGTCACCTCGTTGAAACCGCCAAGACCATTGTCGAAAAGCAGGCCCTCTGGCCGGGCCGCCTGAGGCGCACTGGTAAAGGCCGCATGCGCCGAAGGTTCGAACCGCGGGAGCGGCGCGCGCGCGTCGAGCGCGCCATCGACGATATCGGCCAGACTCTCATGATCCCCCGTCAGGACGATATGCGCCGCGGCCTCAAGACCTCTTTGGGTGGCAATGTCGATCTGGTCCGAGGCCAGCAGATGAATGCCGCCGCGTCGACCCAGAAACCCCTCGGAGTGGCTGTCTCGAAGCACCGACAGCACATACTCTCGCAAAGGCTCTTCATAGCTCGATACAGCGCTTCGCAGGACCACGAGGTCAGTCTCCAATCCGACACTGTGCCAAAGCCGTTGGGCGCGAATGAGAATGTCCAGCAAGTCAGGTTCGTCCGCACTATCGAGCTTCACAAGCAGGATCGGCAGATCTCCGGAAATGCCAAACCGCCAAAGGCCTGCCTGTCCCTGCCAGCCTTCGCCGGTCTGGCGAACGACTGAGCGAAGCGTGTGGCCGGGCTGAGCAAGAAATGACGACAGAACTTGAAGCTCGGGGAGATGAGGCGGTTCGATCTTCAGACGGTGAACGGTGCGTCTCACTTCTAGCATTGCATCCCGAAAGGCCCGATCGAGAGACGACTGCGGGAATCGCCGGGCGGTGGCCAGCACCTGCCCCCGAGAGGTGCCGGTTATTGTCAGAAAGGCGAATTGCTTGGTTTCCATCGGCGCAAGGCTTACCCGCGCTTGGAGCGCCATGATCGGATCCAGCGTCCACCCGATCGTCCCGCTCAGCTCTTCTCGCAGGCCCATCGGCGATGCCAAGCTGCCGGTCGTGCCGATGAACCGCGCGCGGTCCGTCTCGTGACCGACCACAGAGATGTCCGGATCGTCGGCAACCAATTTGTGCAGAAGAACGGGCGGGACGGTTTCCGGTCGGCGCGGCCGGCGCTCGAATATCAACGCGTCCTCTCCGACAACGTAATCGCTACCGACGAAGAGCTTGCTGAAGGCCGGATGCCGTTCGTCTTCCTGAGGGGGGGCAAGCACGATCTCTGCATAGCTTGTCAGATCAACTGTCCGTTCGGTATTGCTTTCGTTAATGACCGTTACGCGGCGGATCTCCACGTCGTCGAACGGGGCGATCACGACTTCCATGCGGATCGCAATGTCCTCGTACCGCTGCAGCATCTCGACCATGTGCTGGTGGAAGACCGTTTTCGTCTCGTGACAGCGTGCCCCCGCAGGCAAACGGCCAACCGACCAAAGCCGTTTGCGATCGAAATCTTGCGCATAGAGCCATGTCCCATAGCTGTCGCTTGTGGGGTCGGGCCGCCAACGGGTCAGCGCGATCTTCCGCCAACTCAGCCCACCGCAACCTGCGCCGGATATCCCGACAGACATCTGACCGTTCCCCAGAAAATGCATCTGCGGCACGGCTGCGTCCGGCGACGGAATCCAAGGTGCCAACGCAGGCGGACCAGACGCCGTCGGTTCTGTCTCCCATGTCTCGTCGGCACGGCCCGCTTCGAGCGGCGCGTCCCACGGCACGCGTTCCTGCAGCAAGAGATCGACTGCAGAGATCGGTTTCTCGCGCAAAGTCCAACGCACCAGGCAATCGTCACTCAGCACATTGGTGATCGCCGCCATCGTCATGCCCTGATGATGCGCCATGAAAGCCCTGACGGCCAAGAAAGGCTGGGTCTCGGACACACGACTGGGCGTAAAATCGAGCGCTTCGATAAACCCATAGCAAGTCAGCGCACCCAGGCTTTCGAGTTCCCGCAAGTTTTGAGTGGCGGAGCCGGGCCAGGCGCAAAGCGCCAGTGCCGTCGCATAGGGCGCCACCACCAAATCTTCTGTCAAACCGCGACGGATCCCGAGCCCCGGCACGCCAAAGGCGCGATATTGATAATTGCCCGCACCATCGGTGACTCCGAAAGCCGATTCCGAAATACCCCACGGGATACCACGCTCGGCCGCATAGGTGCGCTGGACCTCGACGGCGGTCAGCTCGCTTTCTCCAAGCAGTGTGTCGCGATGGCTGGGCAGAAAAAGGGGTGGCATGAGGTACTCGAACATCGACCCGTTCCAGGACAGGATCGACGGCTTTCCGCTGAATTGCGTGATCGGGCGGCTGAATGAAAACCATTGCTCGATCGGCGCGTCACCCTTGGCGATGGCAAACAGGCTGGCCAGGCGGGCCTCGGTCGCCAGAAGGTCGTAGTGGCTAGTGTCCATCTGTCCGGCGCTCAGATTGTAGCCAATCTGGAAGAGCCGCACCTTGGGATTATAGAGGAAGCTGAAGTCCATCCCGTAAGCGAGCCTGTCCGCGTGATCGGCCACGCTTTTCAGATCGGTTCGCAATTGCGCATGGGCAGCCTCTCCGCGCTCGATGGCGTCGCGAAGATCGCCAAGCCATGCGGCATCTGATCCGCCCCGGGCCAATTTGTTGTCGATCTCCGCCAAGAGCTCAGTCCGGTTCGTTTGCCGTTCATCAGGCGTCGCGAGAGGCGACAGGATGCGGCCAACCTGTTCGGCGAAAGCAGCCTCGTTTGCCGGCGCTGCGTTGAGCGGGTCGAGCCAGGGCAGGTGGTAGGCCAGGTCCCGCTCAAGAGTGTGAAGATGGTGGCGGACCCGCTCCATCCAGACGTTCACATCGTGCAGCTTTTTAGGAAGGACATCGACGGATGTCTCCATCGAGTCCTGAATGATCTCTTCCAACCGCTGCCAATGCGTTGATGTCAGTCCGCTGATCAGGGCGGGCCAGTCAGACGGATTTGTCCGCGATGTCTCGACCTGTCGTAGAAACGCGGCCATTGCGTCTGCAAAGGCTTGGGTATCATGGTTTGGCAGGTGTCGAACGGCCTGATCTAATAGCTCCAGCGTTATTATCAAACCGTCAAAGTTGCGACGATCGAATGCAGGGAGGTCGGCGAGCTCAAGACACCCTTGTTTGAGCGCGATCAGCGACATCGCCAGATTGCCGCTGTCGACGGTTGAGACATATTGCGGCTCCAGAGGCGCCAAGCTTCGCGTGTCGTACCAATTCAGTATATGGCCGCGATGGGATTTCAGCCTGTCGAGTGTCTCCAGGGTATTCTGCGCGCGCATAACGAGTTCGCTTGTCGCGATAAATCCGAGTTCGCGTGCCGAAAGGGCAGATACTAAGAAGAGACCGATATTCGTGGGCGAAGTCCGGTGCGCGACCTTGCGCTCGGGCACTTCCTGGTAGTTGTCCGGTGGCAGCCAGTTGTCTTCAGGACCAACGAATGTCTCGAAGAAATGCCAGGTTCGACGCGCAAGTTGAGCCAGATAACGACGGTCGGCTTCAGAGGGCGTTTCTCCCCGAAACCTGCGTGGTTTTGCCGTCCAGATCGCAATCTCCGGCGCGATCAGCCAAAGCGCCAGGATGGGCGTCGCAGGCAATAGCGAGGCGACGTCATAGAGGGCCAAGTCGCCCGCGATGACGACAGCAAGCGCCGTGGATGGCCACATGCGACGCCATGTCGTCCACCGGATGTTTCTGTGGGAAAGTGAGGCCACTGCATGGGCGGCAGACGTCCATTCCAGAAGGTGGCGTTTGCTGAAAAATAGACGATAAAGCGTCGATGCAATTGCGTCGATGGCGACCAAGGTATCGCTAATGACAAAAGCAAGCGATAGAAACCATCTCCCTCCCTGCGCCCGAAACCGATGCACAGTCTTTCTAATGAAGCCGTGATGCACCCCACCACTCGCAACGCCTATGACCTCTCCGATCAGGTACGCGCCGGGCGCTGCCAGCGCCAAAAGCGTCCACACAAGAGCGCTGCCGGGCAAAATCGCCCATCCGCCAATTAGGAATGCCAGCAGCGCAGGGGGGAGCAGGCTTCGCCTCAGGTTGTCAGCGATCTTCCAGCGATCAAGCAGACCGAGCGGATTTGGAACGCGGGTTCCGTCCCCCGATGGGACGCGTCGGCCAAGCCACTGCACAAGCTGCCAGTCACCGCGCATCCAGCGATGTATGCGCATCGCATGCTCCGGATAGCTGGTAGGGACATCCTCGTAGACCACGACATTGCTTGCCAAACCTGCGCGCCCGTGAAGTCCCTCAAAGAGATCATGACTGAGGATGCTGTTTGCGGGAACCCGACCCTGCATCACCCGCTGCATGGCGGCTACATCATAAATGCCCTTTCCCACAAAGATCCCGGTTTCAAAGAGATCTTGATAGACGTCCGAAACTGCCCGCGAGTAGATATCGATCGCCGTATCGCCGCCGTAGAGATAGGAAAAATGAGTCCCGCCCCCCGGTTGTGGCAAGATTTCAATCCTTGGTTGGAGGATCGTGTACCCAGCCACGACGCGCCCCGTGTTCTCATCAAATCTCGCGCGGTTCAGGGGGTGGGCTATGAGTCCGACCAGACGCTCTGCCGCGGTGGGAGGCAGCTCGGTATCCGCATCCAGAACAAGTGCATATCGCAGGCCAACAAGGCGCCGGACATCCCCGACAGTGACAGAAAATCCGTCAGAGATCCCATCCACAATAAAGCCGTTGAATTCCTCAAGCTTACCGCGCTTGCGCTCCCAACCCATCCAACAGCCTTCACTGGGATTGAACCGACGCGGCCGATGGAGAAGGAAGAACGGACCTTTGGCCATCACGCCATGCCGCCGGTTCAGCCGGTCAATCCCCGCATGTAAAGCCGCCTCGATAGGTGCGTCACCGGGCAGAACTTCCTGATCAGCATCCGCGAAATCCGAGAGTATCACGTAGTGCAGGCTTGGGTCGGGGTTCGCGAACCAACGGATTTCCAGTTTTTCGAGAACTCTGGAAACCTCTTCAGCTTCCTTTACGATCACCGGGACCGCTACGGCAGTTGCACAATGGGTTGGGATCCCGTCGCTAAAGTCCAACTCAGGCAAAGAGATCGGCGTCGCCAACTTTGTGATGCACCAGTGAACTACCGCAACACTGAGTATCGACGCCGGCAGTGCGGTCATCGATACACCGGCCACCCACTGCCAAAACCCAGGATCATGCATCCCTAAATAGGCAAGGGGCAGCACAAGCGCGGCGAGAAAGCACAAGATCAGGCCTGTGGCATAAAAGGCTCCCGTTCGCCCGATAAAGGGGCGTCGAAGCAACTCCGCCGGCGTGTGACGGTAGCCTGTCACGGCCTCCAGTTTCGGAAGTCCGCCAGCAATCAGCCAGTAGCCCACATGCGCCTCGACTGGATTGGCATCCTGTTTGCTCGAAAGCTCGACCACGTTTCGCGCGATTTCGACTTCTGACATGCGCGACCGAAGCGCCATCCGTTCGACCGTCCTTCGATACCGGTTGCGCGTCTCGAAGGTCATCCCGGCATATACAGCCGCCGGGTCATCGGAAAGGATCGCCTCGATCGGGCTGACCTGGTCAACGAAATCCACCCATTTGATCGACGCCACCGCAATGAGGTTCGATATTGCCAGCGCAATACGATCGGTGGCTTCGGCCACCGTATCATCGCCAGGTGCTTCGAGCGGTTCGAAAGGTGGCGAGAGACCTGCGCTCAACTGATGAAATGCACTGACAAGGTCTTCTAGGCTGGCCAGTCGAAGCATCGACGGCAGCGCCCACAATTCGGCATTCGTCAGTGGCGCGGAGGCCTGATAGGCCGTGACGAATTCGATCAGATCGTCCAGCGAGATCTGAGGTCGAAATGCAAGGATCAGTGCCTTGGCCAACGCAAAGGCCCGAGGGATGTTTTCACCCTTCGGCGCGCTCAAGCCGGGAAGTTGTCGATAGAAGCCTGAAGGGAGGTGTTTTTGGACGAGGCGGATTGCACGCGCGACCTGATAATCATTGTCCAGAAGCCAATCTGCAGCCCTGAGTTGATCTGGTGGTGGCTTCTGGCAATAGGCACGTAGGCAGTTCAGCCAATCAGGAAACGCGGACAAGGACCGATAGCACACCAGTTCGCAAGGCTCGCCCTCGCCGACTTGATGCAGTTCCGCAAGCCGTCCGGCGAAATTTTCGTCCACTGGGCACCCTGCCGTCTCCACAAAGCTTGTCATTTCCTAAGATCGGAGGGCTGCCTGATACCTTCGGATGTGGTGCCACTAAAGGCATGCTCCTCGGCGGATTTCAGCCTTTGCCGCACCATCAAGACCGGGATCTTGGACTGCGTCAGAATGTGGTTGGCGACATTGCCCAAGGGCACGTCAGCGTGTCCACTTTGCCCATGGGATGCCATGACGAGGAAGTCTGCCCCCTCATCGTGCATCATTTTGATTAAAGCTCGCCGGACATCGCCCCCGACAACGGTGCGTGTCGAGATCGGCACGCCGCAATCCGATACACTTTCCATAAGGCGGTTCAGATGGGCCTGTCCGACCCGCTTGTTTCGTGCCGTGACACGGTCGCCCAGTTCGATCGCTTCGCGATCGACGGCACCAATTTTAGTCAGCCCGGGTGGCGGCGTCACGTGGCAGAGGACCAATGTCGCCTGTGTCGCCTTTGCCAGCCGCAGCGCCGTTGGCAAGGCACTCGCGGATCTTCCGGAGCCGTCGATTGGAACGAGGATTTTTGTATATCGCTGAGTCTTCGTTAATGGCGCGTCGGTTGGCACCAACAAGATCGACACCTCGCTTGACGCCAGAACCACATCGACGAAGCCGCCAGTATGCCCGGGCAGGGACTGGTTTTCTCCCAATACGACGGCAGCATCGTTGGGCCGATCGGCCAAGAACCTCCTGACCTGCTCGATGCAGCTGCCCTCAAGCACGTGAATGTCGATACTCTGATCCGGAGACTCGAACTGCTTTGCATTAGCCAGCAGGCGATTTCTTACGGCACGCTTTTGAATGCCCCAATCGATCGGATCTATCGGTGCAGCATCATTATCGCGCGCCTCCATTACATGAAGAAGCGAAATTGTTCCTCCGAGCGCTTTGGCGAGGATGACGGCATGTGGAAGCAATCCTGCCGCAGAATCTGGCTCATCGACGCAAACCACGACGTCCGAGGCAACCGGCGTCTTATCCATTCGATCTGCGCTTTCGCCATCAGACGGTGAGCGATTGTTTGAGGGTGCGACTATCATCATCTCGTTTCTTTGTGATTCCAAACTGAGCGTTTCGCCGATGGAAAGGAAAACGTCCCAATAGCTGCATGTTTTCAGAACGCTTTGAATTCTAGCCCGACCGAACCTGCGCAGAATTGATTTTCGTCAATGACGGCTGAGCAAATTCCGCGGTGATGAGCGTCGCAAAACCCATCCCACGAACCCCTTGCCGATCGTCGCGCCGACCAAAGGACTGATCTCGTGGTGTTTTGCTTGTTCCTGTGCGACCCAGCGCGGCAAAAATTCAAGTTCTGGCTCAGATGGATTGACCCGCGTCCGGGCAGCTTAGTCCCCAGCTCAGCGGAAATTTGAGCACCACCCCACAGTCCATGTGCGATGACTTTAGCAAACATCTTTGACGGAGCTTCAGTTATCAGGCGTTAGATGCAAGGCCGCTTGAGCAAATGCAATCGTTTCATCTGGGGTGCCTGCGGCGGACAAGTTTTGCCAACCGGAGGGCACTTTGCCGGCTTCAAGCTGCAGTCGAACAACGTCTTCATCGGCATCTGATGCATCGCCCTTGCGCGCTTGAACCCTGTCAACCAGGACGTCCAGGGGCGCTTCCAACCAAAGGGCATGGCAAGCAACACCCACCTTTTCCGCCATCCCAAAAGCCGCGGTGCGGGCCGAAGCTTCTAGAAACGTAGCGTCGATCAGAACGGAATGACCTGCCGCCATGATCCTGGCCGCGCGGTCCAGCATCCTGTTATAGACGGCAATGCGTGCCGCAGGCGTATAGTCGCTGGAAGCAAGGTGCACGTTTGCCTCCGTACCGCGCATCGCCTTACGCTCCAGATCGCTCCGCAAATGAATGGCGCCGGGGGCGGCACCAATCAACGGCGCAAGCGCATGGGATACTGTTGTTTTGCCAGTCCCTGACATGCCGCCAATAAGCACCATCGACGGCGTGCAGGGCCGCAACGATCCACATGCATCATTGAGAAATTGGACCGATTCTGGCCCAACAGTCTTGCCTGTAGCCAATGCGGTCTGCACCGTCACCATCGCACTGATGGCAGCGCGCACGCCGATGAATAAGGGCAAGACTGCCAGCCCGTCATCTTCGGCACCCAACGCCGCCAAAAGATACGCATTCAACGCCATATTGGCAGCGCGGCCTAGGTGCCGGTGCTGCAGGTCCATAATCAAAAAGGCGAGGTCGTAAAGCACGTCGCAGGTGCCGAGTTCCTCATCAAATTCAAGCGCGTCAAACGGCACTGGCTTGCCGTCCAAAAGCACAAGATTGCGCAGGTGCAAGTCGCCATGACAACGCCGCACATGCCCGGCGTTTGTGCGCTCCTGCAGAAAGGGTGCCGCACGCGCCAACACGGCGCGGCTCTCGCGATGAAACTGATCAATCAGTTCAGCCCCCAGCGGCGCTTTCATATCTGCAAACACCCGGTCAAGTTCGTCCAGAATATTTCGGATCAACCCCGCACCGTCGCGGCAACGTTGCGGGGTCTGTGAATGGTAGGAAAAAACCGCCTTTCCCAAATCATTCGCAAGCCCATCGTCAATGCCGCCTGCATCGGCGACTACTGATAATTCGTCTTTCGCCGGAAACCGCCACATGCGAAGTACCCATTCAACAGGGTCGCCTTTGCCTTTTAGCGCAAGGCTGCCGTCAGCCGCGCGCGTCACTGGCACAACATCGTGGTATATCTTGGGTGCGACGGGTTTGTTCAGTTCCAGCTCTCGGTGCAGCATGGCCTCGCGTAGCTCCAACGTCGACAAGTCCATATAATCATACCGCACGGCACGTTTGATTTTCAGCGCGACATCGCCTGCCAGGAAGATCAATGCACCATGGGTTTGCACAACCTCTACCGGCCCTCCGCCGGGGTGCGCTCCAGAGGAGCTGAGGAATGCGATGACGTCTTCCTGCATAAATTAGGTCCTTGTCAAAAGAATGCAAAGCGGATTGGCAAGTCCGCCAATGATCTCGCGCCCGTCTTGGAACAGACGCTTGAACAGCTGCGGATAGGTTTCAAGAACAGGACCGGATGTCTTGATCATCGTGGTCAGACCACGGGATCGTAGTTCTGTTTCCCATCGCAGTAAGCCGTCCATTTCTTCATCCGCCTGTGCGTTGATGAGATAAATGAGTTCGCTCGTCGTCACTGTCTCCGAGCCGCTGTCTGCTTGCTGGGCGGATGCCGTCGCGCCAAGTAGGCAGCTTAAGGATGTTGCGATGCCGATCAAAAAAATCCTTTACCATGTAACCTTCCTATCTGTGTGAATCCGTGGCCGTAACGGTGAGGAAATGAAGGCTCGCGATCATTCACTCCAGGCGTGCACGTGCACGTCGCGTCCTGAGTGCCCCTTGATGATCTTGACGGCGAGGTCCTCCTTTTCCTTATCGCGCGTGCGGACCCACATCACGACACTGCCATGACGGTTCTGGCTCTCGTAGTAATTCTTGTGGCGTTGCCCAACCCGCCTGGCGAGCATCGTCCCAATGACGGCGGCAGGACTACCGCCAATGGCGACGGCTGCGATAATGCGGCCAACGCGCTTGCGGGTGTCGGAAGTGCCGTCATCGCGATGGCAGACCCCACGAAGAAAAACCCACCCGCGATGGCCCCTTCAAGTTCCCCGATTGCCTCTTCGGACACAAAGTTGGCTCTGGGCGCGTCGGGATCGTCCTCAAGCGCGGATGCACGCCAGTAGGCTTTGCCCAGCCTCTCTTCCAAGGCTTCCTGGCTTCCCAAAAGACTGATGTCGGAATGGTGAAAGCCCACAGAACGCAGATCATAAAATGCAGCCTGTTGTGCCGCGAATGTCTCAAACACCCCGACAGCTTCGGGAACATTGATATAGGTTGTTTTCGAGCTGCTCGCTTTGGTTTCAGGGTCGGGCATTCCAGTCTCCATGACATGCACAATCTAGGGTGTGTTGCCGATCATCATGCGCCGAACCGCGATCACCGTATTGAGATGTATCAATCGCGAGCGCCGCGCTTGGTGGCATGTTGCGCGATAGGTCGATCTGCGCAGAGCAAATGAGATTTGATATGATCATGGACCCGAATTCTGTGAGTGAGGGTTCTTGTCGGGAGACGAGCCCAGAGATCATCCGCCTAGGCTGTAAAGATGTATGTGCGTTTTTGGTCGTCTGTTCGAAACGTGGAGGACGTGCTGCACGAACGCGGGATCGACGTCAGTCATGAGACTGTCCGGTTTTGGTGGAACAGGTTTGGGCCCGATATTGGAGAGGAGAAAACCTAACAAATCCGCGGAAGCTGCTCTCCGACCAGCATGTCTACAATGCGCATCCCGCCAAATATCGTTTGCATGACAACGCGGCCTGAAGTGCCAGAAATCGCCCGCCCGATGATTGTAGCGTTGCGTCCAGTCTCTTGCGATTGCATGGCCGCGAGGGCGGCGTCGGCTTGATCGGGCGGCACGAACAGCACAAGCGTGCCCTCGTTGGCGAGGTACAAGGGATCAAAGCCGAGAATTTCGCACATGCCCTTCACCTCGGTTCGGAGCGGCAGCGCGGATTCGTCAATTTCTATTGAACACCTCGCTGTGGCAGCCATTTCGTTCAACGCCGAAGCAAGCCCGCCCCGGGTCGCGTCCCTTGCCGCACGCGTGTCAGGCGCTGCGGCAAGCACAGCCTCGATCAAATGGCCCAAGCTGGCGCAATCGGATCGGATGTCCGTTGACAGGGCCATGTCACCGCGCGCGATCAAGATTGCAGCACCATGGTCGCCCAGAACCCCGCTGACGATGGCGACATCGCCCGGGCGGATCGTTTCGGCGGCCATGTGCCTGCCCGGTGGGATCACACCGATCCCTGATGTTGTAATGAAAACCGTGTCAGCGGACCCTCGCTCCACGACCTTTGTGTCTCCGGTCACGATTCTTACGCCGGCCTTGTCCGCCTCGGTGCGCATCGACGCGACGACGCGCCGAAGCAGATCGATTTCGCAGCCTTCCTCGATAATGAAGGACGCCGATAGCCACAGCGGGCGGGCGGCGCCAACCACCAGATCGTTCACCGTGCCGCAAACGGCAAGCTTGCCGATATCTCCGCCAGGGAATTCCACTGGATGGACCACATAGCTGTCGGTTGTGAAGGCAAGCCGCGCGCCAGGGTCGGCAAGGGCCGTATCGGTCAGGCGGGCTTGATCCTCGGTCGTGTCGGTGTTGAAGGCAGTGGCAAAGACGTCCTCGATCAGGTCGCGCATCGCCTTGCCGCCGCCGCCATGTGCAAGCGTCACATGGCTGTCACGAAGGCGCGTGCGGGTGGACATACCTATTTTGCAACCTCGACTGCACGTGCACCGCCGTATTGGTAATACGCAGCGCATGCACCTTCTGAGCTGACCATCAGCGCGCCAAGCGGCAATTCAGGCGTGCAGCCTTTGCCGAAATGCGGGCACGCCACCGGTTTGACGCGGCCGGTCATCACCTCCCCGCAGGCGCATCCGTCCGGTTCGGCCACTGCGCGCGCTTGGCCAGCGCCGTAACCGATCTGGAACTTCTGCTCGGCGTCAAAGGTTGCGTAATCCGGCCTGATCCGCAGCCCCGAGGCGTCGATTTCTCCCAAGCCCCGCCATTCAAAGCTTGGGCGCGTTTCATAGACATCCGCGATCGCGGCCAGCGACACAGGATTTCCCTCTGCTGGCACGACGCGGGCGTATTGGTTTTCCACCTCCGCGCGCCCGTCGCGAATTTGCCGCAGAACCATCAACACCGATTGCAGCAGATCGAGCGGTTCAAAACCCGCCACGACGATGGGTTTGCCATAGTCTTGGGCAATGAAGTCATAGGGTCTCAAACCGATCACCATCGACACATGGCCAGGACCGACGAATCCATCAAGGCACATGTGCGGGTCATCCAGCAAGGCCTTGATCGGTGGCGGAACAGTGATGTGATTGCAGAAAACACTGAAATTCAAAACATTTGTGCGTCGGGCCTGCTGGATTGTTAAGGCGGTGGACGGTGTCGTCGACTCAAACCCCAAGCCGAAGAAAACCACTTCGCGATCCGGATTGCGCCGTGCGAGTTCAAGCGCATCAAGTGGCGAATAGACCATGCGCACATCCGCGCCCTGTGCCTTGGCCTGCAGCAGCGACTTGTATGATCCCGGCACCCGCATGGCATCGCCGAACGAGGTAAAGATCACGTCTGGTTGTTCCGCCAGATCAATGCATTCATCCACTCGACTTCTTGGCAGGACGCAAACGGGGCAGCCGGGGCCATGGATAAACTCAATGCCATCGGGCGTGAGTTTGTCCAGTCCGTATCGAAAGATTGCATGGGTATGGCCGCCGCAGATTTCCATGATCCGCACTGGGGCATCTGCCGTTGCGCCGATCTGGTCGGTCACCCGCGAAATCTCGGCCAAAACACCCCTGGCGGCGGCCGGATCACGAAATTCCTCAACGTATTTCATCTGCGCGGTCTCAGGCTTTCGGCACCCTCGGCCATCGCATCCAGCACTTCCTGTGCCTCGCCCAATTCACGAAGCACATCCAGCGTCTTTGCGGCTTCGTCTTCATCAATCCGGCTCATCGCAAAGCCGACATGGATGAGCGTCCAGGTGCCGACGAGAGTCTCCAGAGGGGCGCCTTCGGCGATACAGGCCACGTTCACCTCGCGCCGCACACCTGAGATTTCGGCCACCGCCATCATGAGGTCGGCGTCCGTTATAGCGATGATTTGGCCGGGGATACCAAGGCACACAGGTCAGGGCCCTTCTTTCTGGGGGCGGGCAGCTTCGGCCAAGCGGGCGTCAAGCCATGTGATCCAGTCAGCCATGCCCTCGCCAGTGCGAGCCGACAGCCAAATAATCTCGATGCCGGGGTTCACCCGGATCAGGTTGCGGTGGAACAGATCAAGGTCGACATCGCAATGCGGCGCCAGATCGATCTTACTTAGGATCGCGAGGCGCGATGCGGTGAAGATATCGGGGTATTTCAGCGGCTTGTCCTCGCCTTCGGTGACTGACAGCACAGTAACCTTGCAGTCTTCGCCAAGGTCAAAAGCGGCGGGGCAAACCAGATTTCCGACGTTTTCAATAAACAGCATCGCATTCTGGGCAAGGGGCAGCTGTTCTAGTGCATGACCGACCATGTGGGCATCGAGATGACAGCCCTTGCCGGTATTCACCTGCACCGCGGGCGCGCCGGTGGCACGGATGCGGTCGGCGTCGCGAGCGGTTTGCTGATCGCCTTCAATGACGGCCAAGGGCTGTTTCCCAAGGGCCTCGATCGTCTTGCATAGCAACGTGGTCTTGCCCGAGCCCGGAGAGCTGACCATGTTCACTGTAAAGCCGCCAAGTGCACCAAGACGTGCGCGGTTCTGGGCAGCATAGCGGTTGTTTTGCGACAGGATATCGATCTCGACCTCGATAAGCCGGGCTTGCGACGCCCCGGCAAGACTGACACCTGCCGTACCATTGCCGAAATGCATATCCGTGTCATGGCGATGCGCATGCGTATGATTTCCGATGGTTCCCGTCCCACATCCACAGACCGTACACATCACTCCACCTCCATATTCTTGATCCGCATCACATCACCCGAGACCGGCATTAGTTTTTCACCACCGCAATCGGGGCACTGTGCCAGTCGGTCGTTCAGTTCAACTTCCTGCAGGCAATCATAGCACATCGCCCGGCCGGGCACGTCGATCATGATCAACGCGGCCCCTTCAGCCACGCTTCCCTTCATTACAGCGTCAAACGCAAAGTCCAGGGCGGATTTTTCGACACAGGAAAAGCGTCCGATTTCCAGACGGATTGTCGTGACGCGATCGAAGCTCTGGGTTTTCGCCTGATCCTCGATCACTGTACGGATGCCTTCACAAAACGAGATTTCATGCATGGTCCACCTGACGCCGGATTGAGAGGCGTGATCCGAGCCTACACGCAGATGCCGACGGAAAGCCACGGGTTTTCGCCTCGCTTGTTTT
>CAJQNG010000203.1 GCA_905479635.1 uncultured Boseongicola sp.
AACCTACCCGTGGCTAGTTGCATTTACTTTTGGCCTGCTTCACG
Organism: uncultured Boseongicola sp.; assembly: GCA_905479635.1. GTDB lineage: Bacteria > Pseudomonadota > Alphaproteobacteria > Rhodobacterales > Rhodobacteraceae > Boseongicola. Next base: position 45 of record CAJQNG010000203.1, read on the forward strand.
GTCTCGGGTTCGCTGGTGCGCTGGCCGATATTGGTCTGCCCGAGCACGAAATTCCTCTGGCTTTGCTGATGTTCAACGTTGGTGTGGAATTAGGGCAGCTCACTTTTGTTCTGAGCGTGCTTGCAGTCATGTTGCTGCTGAAGAAGTTGTTTCGAGACTGGCCGAACTGGACGGGACAATTACCGGCTTACTTCATAGGCTCAACCGCATCTTTCTGGTTGATTGAACGGGTAAGTGGGTTTTAAGCACCGTTTGGTGCGCGTTGTGCAGCACTTTGTCCGCGCTGCGGTCATTCGCTTCTCGAAAATGCTGGGCCATCGACGAATGTCCGGTCTGGGCAAGCTGGTGAGTCGGCATCGAGCATCGCTGAATGCCGGGAATGGGCGTACTTTTCGCCGCAAGTATGCTGCGCCCACGAAACGCTGCGTTTGCAGCATCGGTAAGTAATGGGATGTGCCGGCTACTTCCCGCAGCAGGTTAAGGGGTCTGATACGCCTGAGCTTGCGAGCTGTTTTGTCCGGTCACGCCAGATCAGGCGGCGCGTTCCTGCCCGATCACCTCCCGGCGATATTTGCCGGGGCTGATCCCAGCGGTGCGTCGAAAACTGCGCCCGAAATTGGACTGGTTTTCAAAGCCAAGCATCATCGCCACGTCAATCAGTGGCGCATCGGACTCTGCCAGAATTTCGGTTGCCATTTCAAAACGCGTGGTTTCGATCAGGTCCGAAAAGCAGGTTCCCGCCTGCTGGAGTTTGCGTTGCAGTGACCTTGGACTCACTTGCATCATTTCGGCGAAGACGGACATCTTTGGGGCACCTTCACGCAGGTAAGGACGGACCAGACGTTTCAGATTTGCCATTCCGTCCAGTGTCTCGGGTATGTCTTTGACTGGCACGGGTGCCGTCCCGTGTGTCAATTTGCTGGCAGCAAGCACCGAAGATGGCATGATGATCGACGTATGCGCTGATCGCGTGCGGAAAAGTGTATTCGGGTTCGCTTCGCGCGCGGCGCGACAGACTCTGAAATCAGACTTGAACCTTACCTCGTCAGGAGACCAGTTGCCGCTGGTAATACTGCGGATTGTCTCAATCAAAGCCGTGACCTGCGTCCACTCCGAGATATGAAGGCCGTTCAAGCCCGTTATCGGCGGAATGTCGCAAAAGACCTCGGCGCTCCCATTCGATTCTACGATACCTATGCTGACATCAGAATCCTCCAGTTTGGACAGGCAGGCAAAGCGGTCGAGGCGCAATTTGACGGTTGGCAGGGGCTGAAGTGCTGCCAGCAGCTCCGCACTAAAGATCGACGCAGAAAACTGCTCAGCCCAAAGCCATCCCAGATCATCGATGTCCTCACGCCGTTCGCTTTTGGCGAGGTAATCGTCGATGAGCACGTTGCTGACAAATTCCTCTGGCGTCTCCTCAACCATTGCCGGCAGTTTTGCTTGTTCTAAATCCCGGGTGACCGGGGCGCCGATATCGCGCAGGACATCAATGAACGGAATTAAATAGGCCGCTCTGCACGTTGAAATTTTGTCCATTTCCCCCCCTGGAAAGAATTTTCAGTCTGGGGTGCACAGGGCAGCACCAGACCATCGCTCCTTTCCAGATAGCAAATTGCCAAACTGCGTTTTGGTCATTTCGCGCCACCCTTTTTCTTTGACGGAAGAGGCGTGTCCGGACCAAAAAGCCGCTTCGGATTGTTCGATACTCCAACAAAAGCGAACAAACCCTCAAGGAAGTCACATTGACACTGCGCAAGACTTTCATCGAATCTCAGACTATGGAATGTGCTGTCCGGTATGCGTGCCGGACGAACACTGCCACGTTGGCGGATGTTGCCAAAGCGATGGAGCTGAGCCCCAGGTCGCTTCAGCGTTTGTTGATGGAGCAGGGGACAACCTTTTCCCAGATACTCGAACGTTCGAAGCAACAAAGGGCGATCCAGCTTTTGGCGCAAGAGGATCTGAACATTTCTGAGATTGCACAAATGCTGGGGTACAGCGACTCCAGCAACTTTGGCCGCGCGGTGCGCAATTGGACAGGGCAATCCCCCAAGCAGTGGCGCGAAAGTCTTCTGCGTGAACGCAGGCGACGTATCGCCCGCTAAGTGCCCTGAGTATCCCCCAGAGGCGACGTCTGGAAGCGTACACGCAACGACCATGTCAATCAGAAACGGGAACACCCTGTCGGATCACGTCGGAGAATGCCGGACCAAGACCTGCCGTCAATGCGCGCGCCGTTATGCGACCCAATTCGCGAAGTTCTAATACAGAAACGGTGGTGTTAACGGTAGCTCGTTCATGCATCATCTCGGGAAGACATCTCCGTTTCGCCTATAGCGCAAAGACCGGTGAAGGGTTTTCCAAGGGTTGAGAAGACTTTTGTTTGTAGTCGAAAATGGCGGCGCGCTTCGGATCTTAGTGCGGGACTGATAGTCACAACGGCAAATTTCCAGCCCGTTGGCGTGATCTGACCAAAAGGCCCAAAACAAACCGCCCATTCTGCAGGCAGTTTTACACCAACCGTGATCGCTCAGGTTGGCTCAACATTGGAGACTAAGATGAAGCCTGCCAAATACTTGTCCGGACTTCTCGGCGCAAGCCTGCTTGCGTTGAATGCCGCTTCGGCACTTGCCGACGCCCCACAAATGAAGATGGCCACCGAACTGCCCCACTCGATCACCACGCCGGACAGCGTGGACAGTTCGCTCGGGACGCTGACCTATCGCGATGGGGTCCCCGACGGCGCAACTGTCGATACCCTTTATGGCTATCTCGACCGGTCCCGTGCGGTCGAGGTGATGCTCAACGCGATGCCCACCATGTCCGCCTATGCGCTACGCGAAGGCCAGCGCGCGGCAGGGTGCGCCGATGCGGCCCACCAGATCTGCATCGTCGACACGCTACTGGACAGCAAGGGAATCTTCCTGACTGGAAATACGTCGACCATGTATTCCTTTGGCTTCCTGGATCTGGAACGGGACGGTCCGACCGTTGTCGATATCCCGCCGGGCATGCTGGGTGTGCTGGATGACATGGCCTTTCAGTATATCACCGACCTTGGCGCGGCCGGCCCGGACCAGGGCAAGGGCGGCAAATACCTGGTCCTGCCGCCAGGTTATGACGGCGACGTGCCGGAGGGCTACTTCGTCGTTCAGTCCAAGACCTACGGTGTCTGGAATTTCATGCGCGGCTACCTGACCGACGGGGTAGAAGCGGCCTCGAACAACATCCGCGACAACCTGAAGGTCTATCCGCTGTCGCAGGCCGAGGCCCCGCCAGCGATGGAATTCGTGAACGCTTCGGGCAAGGGAATGAACACGGTTGTCGCCACCGATGCCAGTTTCTATTCGGGGCTGAACGACGTGATCCAGCAGGAACCTGAAGGGTTTCTAGGCGGCGAGCGGACCGGCCAGATCGCGGCGATCGGGATCGAGAAAGGTAAGGAATTCGCCCCTGACGACCGGATGCAGGCGATCCTTGATGACGCCGCGAAGATCGGCGAAGGCATTGCGCGCGCCTATACCTACTTCCCGCGCGACCCCGGTGTAAAAGTGTTCGGCGAAGACAGTGCCTGGGTGCTGGCATTCCCTGACCGCGATACGACATTTATGCGGGGTGAGGGCCGCAACCTCGATGGGCGGACGACCTATCACTACGGCTACATAGTGGTGTCGCCGGCTATGGCGATCCGGGCCGCTGGCAAGGGCTCGGACTATACCATGGCGATGCTGGACAGCGAAAAACGCCCGCTGGATGGCGCCAAGACCTACAAGCTGACTATGCCCGCAGATGTGCCGGTCAAGGATTTCTGGGCGGTCACG
>CAJQNG010000204.1 GCA_905479635.1 uncultured Boseongicola sp.
CCTGCTTCCAGATTATCTTGCGACTTCAACGCGAAATTCCGATCGAAAGGCGCCAAAAAACTGGCCTTTATAGACCAGCGCCTGTCGCGAAAATGCCGGGCCATCAAGCTGTCAGTGCGCGATCATCACATGGCGTACGGCTGTGTAATCTTCTAACGCATACATCGACATATCCTTCCCGTAGCCCGATTGTTTCAGCCCGCCGTGGGGCATTTCGTTGACCAGCATGAAGTGCGTGTTCACCCATGTGCAGCCGTAGCGCATGCGCGCGGATACATCCATCGCGCGGCCGACGTCTTGGGTCCAGATCGACGAAGCGAGGCCGTAAACGCTATCGTTGGCCCATTCCACCACCTGATCGGTATCGGTGAAACGCGTGACAGACACGACCGGGCCGAAAACCTCACGCTGGACAATTTCGTCCGATTGCAACGCTCCTGCAATGACGGTGGGTTGATAATAAAACCCGGGTCCGTCGTGCGCGCGCCCACCAGTCGTGATCTCCATATGTTTGTGTTCGCGGGTGCGTTCCACGAAGCTGGCCACACGGTCGCGTTGGCGCATGGAAATCAGCGGGGGGATTTCGTTGAGCGTGTCATCGTCGTTGTCATAGACGATGCCGGAGGCAGCGGACGATAATTCAGCCACCAGTTTTTCATAGATTTTAGGACCCGCATAAATGCGGCATGCGGCCGTGCAATCCTGCCCTGCATTGTAAAAGCCAAACGCCCTCAGCCCGTCAACGACGCGGCCCAAATCGGCGTCATCAAAGACGATGACGGGGGCTTTGCCACCAAGTTCCAGATGCGTCCGTTTGACGGTTTTGGACGCCGCTTGCAGGACCTTTTTGCCTGTTGCGATGTCGCCCGTGATTGACACCATGTCCACGTCCGGATGGCTGATCAGGGCGTTGCCAACGCTGGCGCCTTGCCCCACGACAACATTCACCACGCCTTCGGGCAATATATCGGCCATAATTTTGGCCAGCGCCATGGCGGTCAACGGCGTCTGCTCTGAGGGTTTCAAGACAACCGTGTTGCCTCCCGCCAACGCAGGGGCTAATTTCCATGCCATCATCATCATTGGGTAATTCCACGGCGCGATGGATGCGACGACGCCGATGGCATCGCGGCGCACCATCGACGTATGCCCTTCCATATATTCGCCCGCCGCCGAGGTGTGCATGTTGCGCACCGCCCCAGCGAAATAGCGAAAGCAATCTGCGACTGCGGGGACTTCTTCGTTACGCACCTCGTTGATCGGCTTGCCGCAATTGAGCGCCTCAAGCTGGGCGAGACTTTCAAGGTTGCCTTCTACGGCATCCGCAATAGCCAGCAATTTGGCGGACCGTTCGGACGGCGTGGTGCGCGACCATGTGGCAAAAGCGCGACGCGACGCGGCGACGGCACGATCGATCTGGCCAGCACTCGCCTCTGGCAGGGTCAGGATCACTTCGCCCGTGCGCGGGTTCAACACATTCTCTTCCGTTTCAGTGCCAGTCTCAAACGACGTGCCGATGAGCATATTGGTTTCCATAGCAAACTCTCCCTTTTCGTTATTTCCCCTGACCAGCCACGGTGTCTGTGCCGCGGGTCAGGTAGTATGCGCCGAGGATCGGCAGGAATGTGACGATGACGACAATCATGGCGACCACGTTGGTGACTGGACGTTGGCGCGGACGCACCAGTTCCTCCAGCATCCAGATCGGTAGAGTTTGTTGTTGTCCGGCGGTGAAAGTCGTGACGATGACCTCGTCGAATGACAACGCAAATGCCAACATGCCGCCCGCCAAAAGTGCTGTCGAAATATTGGGTAAGATCACATAGCGGAACGTCTGAAAACTGTTTGCGCCAAGGTCCATCGAGGCCTCAACCAAGCTGCCTGACACGCGGCGGAACCGCGCCACGGCATTGTTATAAACGACGACGACACAAAAGGTCGCGTGGCCCAAAACGATAGTCCAGAAGCTGAACGGAATGTCCGCCAGATTGAACGCCGAGCGCAGGGAAATACCCGTTATGATCCCCGGCAAGGCGATGGGCAGGATCACCAACAGCGAAATCGCCTCGCGCCCGAAGAATTTCGTGCGGCTGACGGCGGCCGCACACAGCGTGCCGAGGATCAGAGCAATGACAGTTGAAATGCTGGCGACTTTCAGGGACAGGCCCATAGCCTCCCAGACGTCCGTACGCTCCCACGTGACGGCGAACCATTTTAAGGTAAATCCGGGGGGGGGCCATTGGTATGATTTGTCTTCTGTCGTGAAGGCGTAGACGAAGATCAATAAGATTGGCAGGTGCATGAACGCAAGGCCAAGCCCTGCGGCGACTTTGAGGCCAAGTGGTGCGCGATCAGAGTGCATCAAAGGCTCCCTGACGTTTGGCGATCCATAGATAGAGCGCCATCAAAATGATCGGCACGACCGCAAAGGCGGCCGCCAGCGGAATGTTCCCGGCGGTGCCCTGATAAGCATACACAGCTTGCCCGATGAATCGCCGCGAGGACCCGACGATCTGTGGGATGATATAATCCCCCAGCGTCAGAGAAAACGTAAAGATCGACCCCGCAATCACGCCGGGTAACGCCAGCGGGAGTAACACGTGGCGAAAGGTTTGGTAGGGGCGCGCGCCAAGATCACCTGAGGCTTCCAGCATCGTGTGGGGAACGCGTTCGAGGGACGCTTGGATCGGCAAAATCATGAACGGCAGCCAGACGTAGAGGAACACCAGAAACGTTCCTGTTGCGCTGACGGACAAGGAATTGCCGCCAATAATTGGGATCGACAGGTATGCATCCAGCAGCCAGCCCAAACGTAGGGTCTCGAACATCCAATTGAGGATGCCTTCCTTGGCGAGGATCAATTTCCACGAGTAGACCTTCACCAAATAGCTGGACCACAGCGGCATCATAACACCGAGATAAAAAAGCGCCTTCCACTTGCCCCGCGCATATCGAGCCGCAAAATAGGCCACCGGAAAGCCAATAATCGCGGCCCCAATCGTGACCGCAATTGCCATCACTACGGTGCGGACGATGATGTCAAAATTCGACGGGCGGAACAGCTCGCCATAGGTTTTCAGGGTCAATTCGTATTTTATAACGCCGGAAAATTCATCAATCGAGAAGAAGCTTTGCGCCAACAGGGCAAACAACGACCCCAGATAAATGATGCCAAGCCACAGAGCCGGCGGCAGGATCAAAAGCAAGATCAACAGGTTCGGCTTGCGCCACAGCGTGTCGGAGATACGGGTTAACATACCGCTTAGCGTGCTCATGGGGCGGCCATAAGATGTAGATCAGCGTCGTCCCAATTCACCTGCACCGTGTCGCCCGCCTTGGGAATTGCGGCCCCTTTGGGCAACAGCATGGTCATCGCCACATCGCCAACGGTTATCGATACACGGGTCGCTGTGCCCAGAAAACTGACGCTGGTGACCTGTGCTGGATGGCCTTGATCCGCCAGATAGACGGCTTCGGGCCGCAGAGAGCCGTAGACCTGCCGGCCTATTAACGGCGCCACGAACCTTGGTGGCAGCACGTTGGAGGAGCCTACAAAATCCGCCACGAAGGGACTTTCGGGGCGGTAATAGATGTCTTCGGGGGTGCCAATCTGCACGATCCGCCCTTCGTTAAAAACTGCCACTCGGTCGGCCATGGACAGGGCCTCGCCTTGATCGTGGGTCACGAAAACAAACGTGATGCCAAGGCTGCGTTGCAGGGCCTTCAGCTCCTCTTGCATTTGTTCGCGCAATTTTAAATCAAGCGCGCCCAAGGGTTCATCCAGCAGCAGCGCTTTTGGCTTGTTGACCAAAGCGCGTGCAAGCGCGACGCGTTGGCGCTGACCACCCGACAGTTCGGACGGTGAGCGGTTGCCATAGGCCCCGAGCGCCACCATTTCGAGGGCATCGTCCGCCGACTTGTGACGCGCGTATTTTGCAACACCCGCGACCATCAACCCGTAGGCGACGTTGTCGCGCACGTTAAGGTGGGGAAACAATGCGTAGTCCTGAAACACCGTATTCACGGGGCGTTTGTAGGGCGGAATGCCTTGGGCAACCTCGCCATAAATCTGGATTTCGCCGACGGTGGGGCGTTCAAATCCGGCGATCAGGCGCAGGGTGGTTGTTTTACCAGACCCTGACGGACCCAGCATCGCAAAAAACTCGCCCTCAGCGATATCAAGGTCAATGTTATCGACGGCTTTCACGGCACCATAATGGCGCGAGACGCCGGACAGGCGGATGGCAGATGTCATAAGTATTCCAACAGGTTGCCTGCTGCCTCGCAAGGCAGCAGGCGGTAAGGATCAAAGGTTAGCGGCCACCGATGACGCCAATGTAATCGGACACCCAACGGTAGTACGGCACACAAGTTTCCTGGCTTTCGCAGGTCGAAACTGGCGTTGTCCAGAATTTGATCCGATCAAAATCATCCAGACCATTGGCCGTGCAGCCCTCAGCGGTCTGCATGCCACGTCCATCGGTACAGGCCGCGAGAACGGCGGGGTTGGCGCCAAACCAAACAGACAGATCAGATTGCAGGTTGGACGACAGCGTGTGCTCCATCCACATGTAGCTACAGTTCGGGTTGTCGGCCTCTGCGTGCATCATCGTGGAGTCGGACCAGCCTGTCGCGCCTTCTTGTGGAATGGTGGACGCGACGGGTGTGCCATCGCCCTGCAGCAAGCCCACTTGGAATGGCCAAGTGCCAGATGCCGCCATGCCTTCGTTTTTGAAATCGTCGATCTGGATAAAGGCGTCATGCCAGTAGCGGCTGACGATTTTGCGCTGCTCACGCAGCAAATCAAGAGCGGCTGCGTATTGGTCTTCGTTCAGCTCATAAGGGGAGGTGATACCAAGCTCGGGGTTGTGAAACATCAGATAGTTGGCCGCATCGGCGATGTGGATAGGCCCGTCATAGGCTTGAACGCGGCCTTGATTTGGCTTCCCATCGGGCAAGTCCATGGCTTTGAACACCACGTCCCAGCTGGTGGGCGCTTCGGGGAAAACTTCGGTAGAATACATCAAGACGTTGGGGCCCCACATGTACGGCACGCCGTAATGCGTATCATCAACGTAATGCCACGGCGCGTTTTTCAGGCGGTCATCTACAGTGGACCAGCTCGGGATCAGGTCGATGTTGATCGGCTGTACGCGCTTGCCAGCAACCATCCGCAAGGACGCATCGCCGGAGGCCGTGACCAGGTCAAACCCGCCCTCGTTCATCAAGGCAACCATCTCGTCACTGGTGTTGGCAGTTTTGACGTTGACCACGCAACTGGTCGCTTCTTCAAAACTGGTGATCCAGTCAAAAGCCTCTGACGTTTCCCCGCGTTCGAGGTAGCCGGGCCATGCGACGATATTCACTTGGCCTTCGCCTTCGCCAATCTCTGTGACCATGGTTTGCGCCATCGCCTGGCCGGCAAACGACAAGCCCATCAAAATGGCGACGCTAGATTTCAAGACATTTTTCATTAGTGGTCCCCTTGTGGATGTGTTGGGCGCGTTTCGGGCCCAGTATTCACGACAGGATGGCGGAACTTTCTGATCCAAACAAATACAATTAACAGAAAGAAGATATCGGTTTTTCCGATAGAGTGCTGACGACCGGACATTACGCTTCGCCAAGAGAGCGGTGGGCCTGCGCGACCGCCACAAACTCGCGGGCAGCCGCCGATAATTTAGATCCTTTGCGCCAAACCAGCCCGACCTGTACGACAGGCAGCGCGCCCGAGACATCGCGCGCCTCGATCCGGTCCCCTTCCAGCGACCAGGGCCGATATACAAGATCAGGCAACAGAGCGACGCCCGCGCCCGTTGCCACCAAGGACCGCACAGCTTCCACAGATCGCGTGCGAAACGCCACCTTGGGGCGCGACCCAAACACCGAAAGCAGTTTGACCGTTTCTTGCTCCATCTCGTCAATGTTAAGCATAATCAAAGGCTCGTCGCGCAGATCAGACAGGCTGATGCTGTCTTGGTTTACCAGCCGATGACCCATGGGCATCCACAAACGGTAAGGCGAGACATCCAGCGTTTCGGAATACAACGCATAGCGTTCCGTAACCCGCGAGGTCATCATCACCGCCACATCCATCTCACCGCCGATCAGTAGATGCTCGAGGTATTCGCCGGATTCCTCAATCGCGCTGATTTCCACTTGCGGGTTTGCACGGCGATATTTGGCAAGCAGGTCCGAGATGACATAACCCGCCACAAGCGACGTCAGGCCAAGATGCAGTTTGCCCCGCGTGACGTGTTCCTCATTCGCGAAAGCTTGCCGCGCACCAGACACATCCGACAGAATCGTGGTCGCATGTCGCAAAAACTGATGTCCGCGATGGGTAATCCGCAACCCGCGCGAATGGCGATCAAACAGCTTCACACCCAAATCTGCCTCGAGTTCCTTCACGGCTTCGGTAACCGTGCTTTGGGAAATTGAAAGCGACTGCGCGGCCGCGCTCACGGACCCATACTCTGCCACTGCGACGAAATAGCTTAATTGGCGGATCGTAAATGACACGTCATGGGCCGCCCTATTGTTCAGTATCGAGACTACAGACCGAGGTTCATTCCCTCAATGGTGGACTTACGAATACAGAGATCGGGCACAAT
>CAJQNG010000205.1 GCA_905479635.1 uncultured Boseongicola sp.
GTAGCCCCCGGTCGCGCGATAGGATTCAAGCGTTTCATAGGCGGGGATGTCGGCGTGGGTGTCGCCCGTTTTGGCAGCTGCAAGAACGCTTTCGGAGGTCGCGCGGTCGATGTGATTGTGGCCAATTTCCACAACCGGTGCTGTGTCACAGCGGCCCATGCAGGGCGCGCGAACAATGCGGATTTCGGCAGCATCGGTTCCCGCTTCAAGCGCCGATTTCAACGCCTGTGCACCGGCAAGTTCGCACGATAGCGAGTCGCAGACCCGCACAGTCAGCGCGGGCGGCGGCATTTCCCCTTCTTTGACCACGTCGAAATGGGCGTAGAAAGTTGCAACCTCGTAGACCTCGGCCTGTGCGATGCGAAGCTCTTCAGAGAGCGCGCGCATATGGGCCGCGGAGAGGTGTCCGTAGGCGTCCTGGACCAGGTGCAGAAATTCGATCAGCAAATCACGATTGCGGGGGGCGTCGCCGAGAAGAGCAAGCACTTCGGCGTGTGCGCCATCATCCAGTTGACGGCCTTTGGGCGTGTGACGCCCTTTGCCCCGTCCGGATTTCCAGACACCTTTTTTGCTTTCGTCCAACGCCATGTCGGCTCCCCGGATCTTGATTTTCTGACGACACTCTAGACGGTCTTAGGGGGGTGGAAAGCTCGAAAAGCGACGTCTCGGAGCTGTTTTCACGTCTTGGATTGGCAATGCGCGACGAGGATGCGAAACATGGGAGTATGAGAGTGTTGGTTTTCCTTATTTTGTGCCTGCCTGTGGCTGGTTTTTCTGCAGATCGGTCCGTGTCGCCGTCCGAGTTCGAATCCATAGTGACCGACAAGACGTTGTCGTATTCCATCCAAGGGGTTGAGTACGGCGCCGAAGAATATTTCGGTAGCCGCCGGGTCAGATGGTCGTATCTTGACGGTGAATGCGAGGACGGCGAATGGTATCCGAAGGGCGAGCAGGTTTGCTTTGTCTATGACGCATTGCCATCGCCACAGTGCTGGCAGTTCTACCTGCGCGATGACCGGCTTTTGGCGCGATTTGAAAATAATCCAGACGCGACAGAGCTTTACGAACTGGATCGGCGGGAAGAGCCGTTGATGTGCCTCGGTCCCAAAGTCGGGGTTTAGAACAAGGTGCCTTGATCCGGCTTTTTCTTTCGGAATTTGGGTTTTGATGCGGCGGCATCGGTGGTGACATTGACGCGTCCATCGCGGAATTGGATTTCAAGCGCTTGGGCAGATTTGGCGGCGTCCGCTCCGGTGACGATTGTTTCGCCCGCGCGCACAACAGAGTAGCCGCGTTGCAGAGTTTCCTCGTAACCGATTGAGCGACGCACACGGTCGAGGGCGTCGACTTTTTCCGAAGCACGCGAAAGGCCCAAGGCAAATGCTCCGTTAAGTTTCGGAGATAAAGCATTGAAATCGCGCCGCTGTCTGTCTGCTTTTTCCTTCAGGTGTGCGGGGCGAAGGCGGGCGGCAATAAGGCGGTCCTTGCGCGACTGAACCACGCGGATCAAGCCGGGGCCAAGGCGGCGAGACCATTCACCGACACGCTGGGTTTCTGTTCGCAGGCGCGCTCGCAACGTAGCCGGGCGGATCGCGCTGGACAGTTGTGCAACTTGTGCCGCATGCCGTTCTACCGTCTGTCGAAGCGCGCGCGGCAATGCTTCGTCGGCGCGGTCAAGGCGTTGGCGGGGTTCGTTCAAAAGGGCTTCGGCGCGCGGCAAAATGCGCACAAGGTCGCGGAGCCTTTCTTTGCGACGGCTGACGCCCTGGCCCACAGCGCGGCTAAGCCGGCCGTCTTGGCTATCAACCCAAGCAATCAGATCAAGGCGAACGGGGACGGCAAGTTCGGCGGCAGCGGTGGGCGTTGGAGCGCGTTTGTCGGAGGTGAAATCGATAAGGGTGGTGTCGGTTTCATGGCCAACGGCCGAGATCAGGGGGATATCGCTATCGGCAGCGGCGCGCGCGACAACTTCTTCGTTGAAGCCCCAGAGGTCTTCGATAGAGCCGCCACCGCGTGCCACAATGATAAGATCGGGACGCGGAAGAGCGCCACCGGGCGTCATAGCATTGAAGCCTTTAATCGCGTTGGCGACTTGCGCCGCGCAGGCTTCGCCCTGAACTGCGACGGGCCAGATCAAGACCTTGCGCGGGAACCGGTCGCGCAAGCGATGCAGGATGTCACGTATGACGGCTCCTTGGGGAGACGTCACAACACCAATGATTTCAGGTAGATAAGGAAGCGGTTTTTTGCGGGCTTCGTCAAAAAGGCCTTCTGCTGCGAGCTTTTTCTTGCGGCGTTCCAGCATGGCCATCAAGGCGCCCTCGCCCGCGACGGCGATGCGCACCGCGTTCAAAGCATACTTCGATGAGAAGCCTGAGGCCGTCATTTTGCCTTCGGCAATGATCTCCATACCTTCTTCGGGCATCGTGCCAAGGCCCGGCACCTGCCCTTTCCACGACATGCATGACAGCACAGATTTGTCATCTTTCAGATCAAAATAAAGATGACCCGAGCGCGCGCGTGTCACGCGTCCAACCTCGCCGCGCACTCGAACGTAAGCCAACTCGCCTTCGATCAGACGGCGAACGGTCCCGGCAATTTCTGAGACCGAGAATTCGGGGGCGTTGTCGCCCGGTGTGTCTTCGAAAAGGTCCATTGCCCGTGCCTTGTGCTTGCGCTTGCGGGACCCTAGAACGCCTGAGAGGCGAGGTGAAGCGGGACATTGCGATGAATATTCTCATTCTTGGTGGCGGCGGGCGCGAACATTCGTTGGCTTGGGCCGCGCTGCAAAACCCGAAATGCGATGTGCTAATTGTGGCACCTGGAAACGCAGGCATCGCCGAGATCGCGACGTGCGCGGATCTGGACATCAATGACGGCGCTGCGGTTGTCGCTTTTGCCGAAGAACATGCGATAGATTTTGTGATTGTCGGACCCGAAGCGCCTTTGGCGGCAGGCGTGTCGGACGAATTGCGTGTGGCTGGATTTTTGGTGTTTGGGCCAAGTCAGGCGGCGGCGGAATTGGAGGCCTCGAAGGGCTTTACCAAGGAAGTCTGTGACGCTGCAAACGCCCCGACGGCGGCTTGGGCACGCTTTAACGATCCGGAAAGCGCGAAGGCTTATATTCGCGCGCAGGGCGCACCGATTGTTGTGAAGGCCGATGGGTTGGCCGCGGGCAAGGGCGTGGTTGTGGCAATGTCCAAGGTCGAGGCCTTGGATGCGATTGACAATATGTTCGGCGGCGCCTTTGGAGCTGCCGGAGCCGAAGTTGTGATCGAGGAGTTTATGGACGGCGAAGAAGCGTCGTTCTTTGTGCTGTGCGACGGGCTTGATGCGCTGCCGATTGGCACGGCGCAGGACCACAAGCGGGTTGGCGAAGGCGATACGGGCCCCAACACCGGTGGGATGGGGGCCTATTCCCCAGCGCCGGTCTTGTCGGATACTGTGGCGGCGCGCACGATGGAAGAGATCATCCGTCCGACCTTGGCCGAGATGGTGCGACGCGGCACACCGTATCAAGGCGTTTTATATGCAGGACTTATGATCAAGGACGGCGCGCCAAGGTTGGTGGAATACAATGTGCGTTTTGGCGATCCGGAGTGTCAGATTCTGATGATGCGGTTGGGCGCTCAGGCGTTTGATCTGATCCATGCTTGCGCCGAAGGTCGCCTGGCCGACGCACAAGTCACTTGGGCAGATGACCATGCGATCACGGTTGTTCTTGCCGCAAAAGGTTATCCGGGCAACTACGAAAAAGGTAGCGAGATCAAAGGACTGAGTGGATTAGATGAAGACAGTTTTCGGATGGTCTTTCACGCCGGAACCACGCGGGACGGTGACAGTGTGCTTGCGACGGGCGGTCGGGTGCTGAATGTCACGGCGCGAGCCGCCACACTGGAGGCGGCGCGCGCTGCCGCCTACGCGGATGTCGATGCAATTGACTGGCCCGGTGGGTTTTGCCGACGCGATATCGGCTGGCGCACGCTATCTGATTGACACAAGGGTTTTGCGGAGGACACCATGGCGACCGAACTAATGCGCAACGAGGCTGGCATTGCGACGGCATTGGGCATCCTTAAACAGCAATTCGGTGAGCGTTTTCAAACCGGTGCTTCGGTGCGCGAACAACATGGTCACACAACGACGTGGATCGAAAACCAGCCGCCTGATGCCGTAATATTTGCGCAATCAACCGACGATGTCACTACCGTTGTGAAGGTCTGCGCGACCCACAAGGTGCCGATCATTGCCTTTGGTACAGGCACATCACTGGAAGGACACGTAAACGCCGCTGCGGGTGGGGTTTCCATTGATGTCAGTCAGATGAACCAAATTCTGGCAGTCCATTCAGAGGATCTAGATTGCGTTGTGCAACCCGGCGTGACCCGTAAACAGCTGAACGAGCACCTGCGCGATCAGGGGTTATTCTTCCCGATTGACCCCGGAGCAAATGCGTCCCTTGGCGGGATGGCTGCCACGCGCGCAAGCGGGACCAACGCGGTGCGCTATGGGACGATGAAGGATTGCGTTTTGTCACTGAAGGCCGTGTTGCCGGATGGTCGGGTGATCCGCACCGGGCAACGCGCAAGGAAGTCATCGGCGGGTTATGATCTGACGCGGTTGTTCATCGGGTCGGAAGGCACACTAGGGATCATCACGGAACTTACCATCCGACTGCAAGGGATACCCGAGGCAATGGCCTCGGCCACCTGTTCGTTTCCCAACGTTGAAGCCGCCTGCAATACGGTGATATCTACGATCCAGATGGGTGTGCCGGTCGCACGGATCGAATTGTTGGACGAAGCGCAGGTGCGCGCGTGCAATGCTTATTCGAAACTTGAGCTGCCAGAGACCCCTTTGTTGTTGCTGGAATTTCATGGATCGAAAGCAAGCGTCGCCGAGCAGGCCGAGATATTTGGCGAGATTGCTGCGGATGTTGGGGGGACCAACTTTGCATGGACCGCATCGCCCGAGGAGCGCACGAAGCTTTGGCAGGCACGTCATGACGTCTATTGGGCAGCCCTCGCCTACCGGCCCGGCGCGAGCGCGGTGGCAACGGATGTTTGTGTCCCGATTTCTCGGCTGGCGGAATGTGTTTCAGCCGCGACCTCGAAAATGGCCGAGCTTGATCTGATCGCACCCATTGTCGGTCACGTGGGCGATGGCAACTTCCACACAAGCATTCTGGTGATGAAGGACGATGCTGATGAAGTCGCGCGCGCGGAGACTTTTGTAGGCTGGCTGAATGAAACGGCGATTGGCATGGAGGGCACCTGCACCGGAGAACATGGCGTTGGTCAAGGCAAGCGCGCATATCTGCAGGCCGAACTAGGCGACGCGACGGACGTGATGGTTGCGATCAAGGCGGCGATTGATCCTGACAACATAATGAACCCGGGCAAAATCGTCTGAGGGATGTATCTCGCGCCGCGCGGAACGGATGTTTTTGTCGATACCACCGCACATCTCGGAATTTCCACGCGCGGATTGGCACGTTTTGCACGAATGGTAAATTTTCGGCGAAGCACGGATGCTGATCGACAATGGTGCCGATACAACAGACACTGCGGCAATGCTTGGCGTTTACAGTCACCTAGGCAATCGGGTTAAGGTTGGTGTGGGCTCTGAATTGGACCACGTCAGCGAAGATTTGGCCGACATCGACTAAATCGGCCAGGGCGCGTTTTTGAATATTGTGGCGAAGTTTTAAAGGCATCAACGCGCGTGGATCAGTCCTGCTTTTTGCGTTTCGCAAGCGCCTCGTAGCCGGGCAACACACGATCGGACCGCGCACGCAGCATCGCGCTGATCCGCGGTGTAGTGCCGGTTTCTGCGCGCGAACGGGTTTGCAGCACAGGCGTGTTGGCCGATCTTCCGCCAAGACTTTCGCGCAAGACCACATAGACGCCCGCAAGCACGATCACGCCCGCGCCGATCCATGTGAATTTATCAGGGTACTCGTTGAAAAAGGCCGCCCCAAAAATGGCTGCCCAGATGATCTGACTGTACTGCATAGGCGCGACAATCGCCGCATCTCCCGAGCGGTAGGCGAGGATGGTGCAAAGCGCACCGGTGAAACCGAACACAGCGACAATTGCCAGAAGACCGAGGTGTTCAATAGGCATCGGCACATATACAAATGGCAGGATCATCCCCATGATTGCGACGTTGGCCATCATCGGAAAAAGCACCATGACGGCGCTGCGTTCCTCGGCACCGATCTTGCGCGCAATAACAGCGGCAAAAGCGCTGCCGCTGGCCGCCGCAAGGCCCGCGAAATGCCCAAGCGTAAAAGGCTCTGCACCCGGTCTGAGGACGATAAGAACGCCGGCAAGCCCCATCGCGACGGCGGCCCAACGATGTGCGCCGACTTTCTCGCCCAGCATGGGGATCGACAAGATGGTGATCAGGAGGGGCGCGGCAAAGATGAAGGCGTAGACCTGCGCAAGCGGCAAGACGGAGAAGGCGTAAAACGCGCCGACGCCTGTGATTAAGACAGACGCGGTGCGCGCCAGTACCCACCACGGATGCACCGGGCGCAGGGTTCCCGGCGTTTTGTCAGTCATCAGCATCAGCGTAGCAAGCGGGAACCCGAGGAGAGCTGAGAAGAACAGGATCTGAAACGGGGCGTAAGTCGCGCCCAACACTTTGATCACGACGTCATGGGTCGAGAACACGGCAAAGCCTGCAAGCGCAAAGCCCACGGCTTTCAGATTTGATTTTTCGACCATCGCATTGATCCTGCAGGTATTCTGCAAGACCTCGCGTGAAGAGCGCGTTACGTCAAGCCGCCAAATGTGGGTGGCAGCCATGACGCGCGCGCAAGCCACAATGTGGAAACTGGGGCATGCAGCCCCCGAGCTTCAGAGCGATGCGTCGAGTTTCGCGACAATCGCGTCGCCCATTTCACTGGTCGACACTGGCGCGCTGCCTTCTTCGCCGATGAGATCTGCGGTGCGCAGACCATCCGCAAGAACGGCTTCAATGGCGTCTTCCAGGCGGGTGGCTTCGTCGCCTTCGTCGAAGCTATACCGCAGCGCCATGGCGAAGCTGAGGATACAGGCAATCGGGTTCGCTTTGCCCTGCCCTGCGATGTCAGGCGCCGAGCCGTGTACGGGTTCGTACATTGCTTTCGGGCGGCCGTTGGCCATCGGCGCGCCAAGCGAGGCCGAGGGCAACATGCCAAGCGAGCCAGTCAGCATCGCGGCGAGATCGGACAACAGGTCCCCGAACAGGTTATCGGTGACGATGACGTCAAACTGCTTTGGCCACCGGGTCAACTGCATCGCGCCCGCGTCGGCGTACATGTGGCTGAGTTCAACGTCGGGGTACTCCGCCGCGTGGATTTCGGTCACAACATCGCGCCACAATACGCCCGATCCCATAACGTTGGCTTTTTCCATCGAGCAGACTTTGTTGTCGCGCTTGCGGGCAAGTTCAAAAGCCGAGCGCGCGACGCGGGCTATTTCACTTTCAGTGTATCGCTGGGTGTTGATGCCGACGCGTTCGTTGCCTTCTTTGTGGATGCCGCGCGGTTCGCCGAAGTAAACGCCAGATGTCAGTTCCCGCACGATCATGATGTCGAGGCCACCAACGACATCTGCCTTAAGGGACGAGAAATCAGCAAGCGCATCAAAACACTGGGCCGGGCGCAGGTTGGCGTATAGGTCCATTTCTTTACGAAGGCGCAGAAGGCCGCGCTCGGGCTTTAGCGAGAAATCAAGGTTATCGTAGGCCGGGCCACCCACAGCCCCGAGAAGGACGGCATCGGCTGCTTGGGCCTTGGCCATCGTCTCATCCGTAAGCGGCGTGCCGTGGGCGTCGTAGGCACATCCGCCGACCAAGTCTTCGGTGACGTCGAATGAAAGATCGCGCTTGGCTCCGTACCAGTCGATGACTTTGCGCACCTCGGTCATCACTTCGGGGCCAATGCCGTCACCGGCGAGAATAAGGAGGGAAGGGTTGGTCATAACTGTCTCCGACGTCAGGGTTTAAAGGGGCGTACCCCTGCTCCGCCGGGGCGTCAAGAAGCCCGGGGTTTCGCATCGCATTCATCGGCCAATCGCGCCGCTAGAATGTCCCACACCCGCGCCACTCTCGGATTTTGGCGGATCTTTTCGTGGGCCGTCAGCCAAACCTCAAGAGCGGGGATATCGATGGGAAGATCAAGTTCTTCAACCAACGGGTCGGCTCGCCCGTTCCGGCATTGCGAAAATCCAACTCCGCACCCCGCACGAACCAATTCCCAATAGACAGTCTGATTATCTGTCCGCACGGAAAAGAAATTGCGGTCGACGTTTACGCCCACATTCCGAAACCCCTGGATAATTTCCTCGTTACGATCGTAGCCAATAAAATCAAGCGCAAGGAAGTCGTTTATGTTTTCCGGCTTGCCGTGCCGTTGAAGGTAGGTTCTGGCAGCGAAAATGCCCAGCGTCACGTCACCGATGTGGCGCGTAATCATGTCGAGTTGTTTTGGGCGATACATACGCACCGCTATGTCGGCCTCGCGAAACAAAAGGTTTTCGCTTTGGTCCGAGGCGACCAGATCAATCTGTATCTCGGGGTATTCGTGACGCACGTCCGCCAGCACTTTGGGAAGGATATAGTGAGAGACAAAAAGACTGGCTGTGATGCGGACCGTGCCGGCCATCTTAGTCTCGCCGCCGGTGGCCGCGCGCGACAAAGCCTCGGCGGCATTGCGCATGGCACGCGCGGGTTCAAGAAGGGTATCGCCCAATTCGGTGAGAGCCATGCCGCGCGCTTTCCGCCTGAAAAGATCAGCGCCAAGGGTATCCTCAATGGTTTGAATATGTCGGCCAACTGTGGGTTGGGACAGGCCAAGAGTACGCGCAGCCCCCGACAGAGAGCCGGTTTCAGCGACGGCAAGGAAGGCCTGCACAAGCGACCAATCGAGAGAACCCAGGGACTTATCCATTCAATACTGAATAGCAGATCTGCATTTTCTGGCAATTTCAATACGCAAAGGAATGGTAGAATGACACCGTAGAGACATTGATGGAGATCGTTGTGAGCGGAACAGTTTTGATATTAGGCGCGTCTGGTCGGTTTGGCCGCCATGCAGCCGAAGCGTTTTGGAACCGCAGTTGGCAGGTGAAAACCTTTGATCGGGAAACAGAGGATTTAGGCACTGCTGCAGCGGGCGTGGATGTCATCGTGAATGCCTGGAACCCACCTTACACCGCATGGGAGTGTGAGGTTCCACGGTTGACTGAACGGGTGATTGCCGCAGCCAAGTCCAGCGGCGCGGCGGTCATTTTGCCGGGCAATGTCTATGTTTTTGGGCATGATGCACCTCCTTTGCTTAGCGAAACGACGCCCCATGCCGCATCGAACTCCCTGGGACGCGTGCGGATCGAGATGGAGGCGGCCTATCGCGCTTCAGGCGTGCGCACCATCGTGTTGCGGGCCGGAGATTACATCGACACCGAGGCATCGGGGAACTGGTTTGACGCAGTCATAGCGGCCAAGTGCTCCCGCGGAACTTTTGTCGCCCCCGGCGATATGGACGCTGATCACGCCTGGGCCTGGTTGCCTGATCTGGCGCATGCGGCAGTCTTGCTGGCCGAGCGTCTTAGAACATTGGACACTTTTGAGGATCTGTCCTTTCCAGGCTTCAACTTGAGCATGTCCGCCTTGCACCGGATTTGTGAGCAGGCGACGGGACGCGATTTGGAGGTGCGACGGTTCCCGTGGTTTGCAATTCGAGTGGCCGGGCTTTTCTGGCCGATGGGACGCAGTCTGGTTGAGATGCGCTATCTTTGGTCGAAACCGCACCGGTTGGATGGGACACGGCTTCAGACCCTGTTGCCTGAATTGCGAACAACCGATCCGCTGACCGCCATCACTGCCGCCCTGAATACTCCTGTCGAGCCCGACAAGTCTGTGGCGCGAGCCGAGGCGCACATCGCTGCTGAATGAGGTTCCGTCACCCTCAGGCCAAAGGACGCCGCTCCTAAGAAAGGTCAGACCCGCGAGACGGCATCACGAGTGTGACACGCAGGTTGCCGGAGCGGTTAGGGTCATCGAGCCAGCCTACAATGTCGCGCTCGGGATCGCCCTTGTGGAAGTTGTTGGCTCTGCCGTCCGATTGAGCCGCCGCTTTGGCGCCAAGACTTTCGGGCTGAGGGTCTGCAAGGCGCAGATGACGCAAAAGCGCGTTGAGCGCATCGCCCCGCCCTCCGCCGTCAACGGGATCAAGATTTGAGATTCCCGCAAGGACGAAAAGCGCGTCTGATAGGGCCGCTAAGGTACCCTCGAGAACCTTCAGCCACAAGGGCGCTTCATCGTGATTGTGCCCGTCGCTCATGACTTCGGGGTCGTCGAAAACGGGCGACGCGCATGCCAAGCCAGAAGGTTAAGCATTCGCTCTGAAAAGGTTTTAAGCGGAACAATCCAGTGGGCGGTGGTGGAAAGGTGTTGATTTTGCGTAATATCATCGGGCGGAATGCCGCCGTTGAGATCACGCCAAAGAAGGCCTGTCGGATCTTGCGCATTGGCCCTGTCGATCGGCCATTTCGAAAGGATCGCAAGTCCCCCATCACCGGCCAAACGGCCATAACCCTGCGCGTCTTCAGGCTCGCCAAAACGGCCATCGCGATCAAGTTCTTGCCCTGTCTGCAAGCCGCGATTTGGAGGGAGCGCGCAGCCTAGGGATAAAGGCCAAGACGATCTGCAAAGGTGTTCAGGGCAGCAGGGTTCGCGTCAAAGTCGAAATCAGCAAACACGATGGCATCCCCATCAGCCGCACGGATCACACGCAAGCTGGCCGAAATCTGCGTGTCGTCATCTTTTCGATGTCGCGCAGCAAAAGACCCTGGCCATCACGTGATAGTTAGGTGTGATAAACCACAATTCATAAGTCTTCTGAAATTGCCGTTCCGCCGATCAGCAGCGCGATCAGGCTGGCAGCAATCCGTTGCCAGCCTCATCTTCGATTTTTGACTGGTGGCGTTTTTCGGTGATCATGCCCGCAATCCGCCCCATCGCGATGCCGCGCATGAAAAGAGACGCCGGTAAGAATGCCCATGCCGCCACCGTCCAGATCAACGTGTGTGGGTTTTCAAGCGACACGGAGCCAAAGAGCCCCGTTGCCGATTTGATTACCGCTGGCGTCAGGAATGGCAGCAAAAACCCTAGGGCAATGTTAAAGCGCGCGTCTCTTTCGAGGCGCTCAACCACGTCTCCGCCTGCTGTGGGGTCAAATGTAGGCAGGTTAACCCAAACGTTGAAGGCGCCGTTTTTCAGCGGCCAGCGCCGCACACGTTGAAGAATGATGAAGATCGCAAGCGTGAGGAGCGAAATTAGGTAGCTGATGCCTGCGGAATTGCGCACCAGCTCGATATGGTCAACCGACGTGTCCGGCGGCAGCATCAAAACGACGAGGCGCACGGGCGAATACGGAAAATCTATGACGCCCCCAATCGAAGCACCGATGCCTGCGACGAATGTGGTCAGGGAAGAAGGTTCGACCTGACCACGTGTCAAAAGCGCAATCAAAACAACGGTGAGGAAGAGTGACGTAAAGCGGATGCGGTTGAACGGCGGCGCATCACGAAACTCAACGAGACCCGGGTAAGACGAAGCATATTCAAAGAAGGTCAGGCCTGCGCCGAAGATGGCGACAAGCGTGACCATTTGCGCGGTGTCGCTTGTCATGCCGGGCAACAATAGCGATGGCGTGGCCAAAAGGACCACGACGAGTAGCGCACGGATAATTGCCCCTGCCAGCCGGATAATCACCGGGACTGCCCCTTTTCCTGACCTGATCCAACGATACGGACCGGCCTTTTTTTGTTTATGTTCCGCCAATTATGGCGGTCTGCCTCAATTTTGCCCAATTTTTGCCTTCTTTCCCCAAGCACGGCAACAATCCCTTACCCATGACGGGAGTCTGAGGCATTTTCGTGGTGCGAATGGTGCGAGATTGCATCATTTCGGCATGAAAAAAGGGCCGCCCTCGCGGACGGCCCCATATCTTGTGGCTAGGGGTTGTTTAGACCCAAGGGCGTTCGGCACCCGCTTTTGCTTCAAATGCATCGATGGAGGCGGCGGCGACCTCGACCGTGAGGCCAATGTCGTCGAGACCGTTCAAAAGACAGTGCTTGCGGAAGGCATCAACTTCGAAGGTGATTTCGCCGCCGTCGGGACCTTGGATGGTCTGGCTTTCGAGATCGACGGTGACAGTCGCATTGGCGCCGCGCGAGGCGTCGTCCATCAGCTTTTCGACGTCTTCTTCGGGCAACGTAATCGGCAGGATGCCGTTCTTGAAGCAATTGTTGTAGAAGATGTCAGCGAAAGAAGTTGAAATCACGCAACGAATGCCGAAGTCCATAAGCGCCCATGGGGCGTGTTCACGGCTTGAACCACAGCCAAAGTTCTCGCCTGCAACAAGGATTTCGGCTTTGCGATAGGCGGGCTGATTAAGCACGAAGTCCTCGACTTCGTTTCCTTCGCGGTCAAAGCGCATTTCGTCGAAAAGGTTCGCGCCAAGACCCGTGCGCTTAATAGTCTTCAGGAACTGCTTTGGGATGATCATATCGGTGTCGATATTCACAAGCGGCATGGGCGCAGCGATCCCAGTGAGGGTGGTGAATTTTTCCATCGTTTTGTCTCCTGACCTTGGCGATTTCCGACTGTCGGCATCGCATCGGTATTACGTAGGTACTGCGTCGGCGCAGGCGTTCGCGGGCATTTAACGCCCTGTTAAGGTCCCACCTGCCCCAACATCACATCAGATCGCGCACATCCGTCAGCTTGCCGGTGATCGCAGCAGCCGCGGCCATTCCGGGCGACATAAGGTGCGTACGCCCCTTATATCCCTGACGGCCCTCGAAGTTGCGGTTCGAGGTGGACGCGCAGCGCTCCTCGGGTGCAAGTTGGTCGGGGTTCATCGCAAGGCACATCGAACAGCCCGCAAGGCGCCACTCAAAACCCGCGTCCTTGAAGATGTCGGCAAGGCCTTCTTCTTCGGCCTGCAAGCGCACAAGACCCGACCCCGGCACGACCATGGCGCGCATGCCTTCCGCGATCTTCTTACCTTTGACGATCTCAGCGACGACACGAAGGTCTTCGATCCGGCCGTTGGTGCAGGACCCGATGAAGACTGTGTCGATTTTGATGTCTGTAAGCTTTTGACCAGGTGTAAGGCCCATATAGTCAAGGGAACGCTGCGCCGCGTCAACTTTGCCGCCCTGAAAACTGTCTGCCGAGGGCACTACATCGGTGATCGCCAGCACATCCTCGGGCGAGGTCCCCCAGGTCACGACAGGCGCGATGTCTTCGCCTTTGATCGTCACGACCGCATCCCAATGCGCGTCGTCGTCGGAAAAGAGCGTTTTCCAATAGGCAAGTGCAGCTTCCCACTGGTCAGCTTTCGGTGCATGGGGGCGGCCATTGACGTATTCGTATGTTTTCTCGTCGGGTGCGATTAGACCCGCGCGTGCGCCTCCTTCGATGGCCATGTTGCAGACGGTCATGCGACCTTCCATCGAAAGATCGCGGATTGCTTCGCCGCAATATTCAATGACATAGCCAGTGCCGCCTGCGGTGCCGGTTTTACCAATGACCGAAAGCGTGATGTCCTTGGCGGTGACGCCGGGACGCAGCTTACCGGTGATCTCGACCTTCATATTCTTCGACTTTTTCTGGATCAGCGTTTGCGTCGCCAAAACATGCTCAACCTCGGAAGTGCCGATGCCGTGGGCCAATGCGCCGAAGGCACCGTGGGTCGCCGTGTGGCTGTCGCCGCAAACGACCGTCATGCCCGGAAGCGTCCAGCCCTGCTCAGGGCCGACAATATGAACAATGCCCTGACGGATATCGGACACAGGATAGTAGTGAATGCCGAAGTCCTTGGCGTTCTTGTCCAAAGCGGCGACCTGAATGCGGCTGTCTTCGGGCATTTGCTCGGGATCGTTGCGGCCCGCCGTAGTTGGCACGTTATGGTCAGGTACAGCGATGGTTTTTTCTGGTGCGCGGACGGGGCGGCCAGCCAAACGCAATCCTTCAAAAGCCTGTGGCGAGGTCACTTCGTGGACAAGATGGCGGTCAATATAGAGCCGACAAGTGCCGTCGTCAGCTTCATGGGCAACGTGGTCGTCCCAGATTTTATCATAGAGCGTGCGAGGATTGGTCATTTTGAAAGTCCCTGAATGGCATGGAAAAGACGCGGGATATCGCGCAGTGAAGGCGCTGCGTCAGGAAAGGCGCGCCAGCACCGTCATTGTCGCGCCGTAAAAACGTTCACGCAGGCGCGCGCGGTCATCCATGTCGAAAAAACGGTACATGCGCGATGGAATACAAGGGTTCGGTGGCAGGGGCAAGCGCTCTGCCCACGCGCTCTTCCCGGGGAAAATACTCCAGGGGAGCCCACGCAGCGTGCGGGGACAGAGCCCCCTCCCTGCGATGGGCGTGGCCCGACGTAATAATTACCTTGTTGCGACATCCCCATAATCGCCGGACGCCATCTCTTCGGCTTCGATGCTTTCAAACAGCGCCTTGAAGTTGCCTTCGCCAAAGCCGTTATCACCTTTTCTTTGAATAAACTCAAAGAAGATCGGACCAATTACAGTTTTGGAAAATATCTGCAGAAGGATCTTGGTTTCGCCCCCGTCCACAACCCCTTCCCCGTCGATCAGGATGCCGTTTTTCTTCATCTTCTCAATGGGTTCTTCGTGACCCGCGATGCGCGTCAGGCTCAGGTCATAGTAGCTGCTGGGCGGCGGAGGCATAAACCGGACGCCGCGCGCGAAAATGGCGTCGGTGGCCTGGTAAATGTCGTGTGCACCGACGGCAATGTGCTGGATGCCCTCGCCCTTGTATTTCTTCAAGTAGTTAACGATCTGGCCAGTCTCACCGCGATCTTCGTTGATCGGGATCCGGATGCGACCGCACGGTGACGTAAGAGCGCGGCTGAGCAGTCCGGTGAATTTGCCTGCGATGTCGAAGAACCGGATCTCGCGGAAATTGAAGAGGTCTCCGTAAAAGTGGAACCAGACGTCCATGTTCCCCTTAAAGACGTTGTGCGTGAGGTGGTCGAGATAATAGAAGCCGACCCCTGTCGGATGGGCATTGGTGACCCAGGTGAAGTCCGCATTATACGGCGATGTTTCATAGTATTGATCAATGAAGTAGATCAGGCTGCCGCCGATACCCACAATAGCTGGCACGTCCATTGTTTTGCCAGGACCAGTGTATTCTTCGGCGCCTTTTTCGACCGCATGTTTCAGCGCATGATCGGCGTCAACAACACGCCAGCCCATAGAGGGAGCGCAGGGTCCGTGGTCTTCGATGAAATGGGCGGCGTGGGTATCTGGTTCGGCGTTGATCAGATAGCTGATGTCGCCCTGCTGCCAGACCTCAACCGCCTTGGAATTGTGTGTTGCGACATGGGTGTACCCCATCTGGGTGAACAGATCACGCAAGGCACTTGGATCGGGATGGGCGAATTCGACGAATTCAAAGCCGTCGGTCCCAGCCGGGTTGTCGGACGATATCGTCGCGCGCGGTGTATCGTGTGGAAACGGGCCCATGACGGCCTCCTATCTGTTCGCATCTTCGCAAAATAGACCACTTCACCTGCCGTTTTCGCGCGTATTAGCGATTTTTTTCTTTATTTTTGCGTCTAACTTGCGGATTGTATAATTTTAACGCGAGTTTATCGCATGATAAAGCTAGATGATATTGATCTTCGTATTCTGACAGCACTGCAAAGCGATGCACATGTCACGGCTGACACGCTAAGTACCGACCTGGGACTGTCGGCCAGTCAGATCGGCCGACGGCGCCAGCGGCTTGAGGCGGCAAGGCTGATCGAAGGTTATCGCGCGCGGCTTAATCCGGGCGCACTTGGGCTTAATGTTCAGGCGTTTGTGACGGTGCAGATGGCAACCCATGCGCCCGATAAGGTGCAGACCTTCACACGGATCGTGAAATTACGCCCCGAGATCACCTCGGCGTGGACAATGACCGGCGATGCCGACTATCTGTTGAGGGTATATTGCGCGGATCTTGCCGATCTTAACACATTGATACATCAGGTTCTGTTACCCCACCCCGCAGTGGCGCGGGTCCAGAGCCAGATTGTGATGGATCAACTAAAGGCAGACGGGCCGCTGCCAATCTGAAGGGCGAACTATGGAAGGCTTTCTGTTCCAAGCCGTGATCTACCTGCTGGCTGCGGTGATCGCGGTGCCATTGGCTGTGCGCCTTGGGCTTGGGTCGGTGCTTGGGTATCTATTGGCCGGTATCGTGATCGGACCCATTTTGGGGTTGGTTGCGGACACGAAAGGCCTGCAGCATTTCGCCGAATTTGGTGTGGTTTTGATGCTCTTCCTAATTGGTCTGGAACTTAGCCCACGCGCGCTTTGGGACATGCGACACCGCCTGCTTGGGCTTGGAGGGTTGCAGATTTTTGTGACGCTTGGCGCGGTGGCTTTGGGGTGTACTTATGTGTTCGGTCTGCCCTGGCAGTCGAGTGTGGCGGTCGGCATGATCATGTCATTATCTTCGACCGCTATCGTGCTTCAAACGCTGTCAGAAAAACGCCTGATGCAAACCGGAGGCGGGCGCTCGTCCTTCACTGTTCTTCTGAGCCAGGACATTGCAGTGATCCCGATGTTGATCTTCCTGCCGCTTCTGGCGATTGGGGGCATGACGAGTTTTGGCGAGGACGGCTCGATCTCTCGCGCTGCGGTCGAGGTGATCGAGGATGACCACGGCGACGGCAACGGAGCAGAGTTTGCGCTACATTTTATGGCCGAATTGCCCGCCTGGGGTGTCACGCTGGTCACGATCGCCGCGGTTGTCGCTGTCGTTTTGTTCGGCACCTTTGCGACCCGCCCGCTCTTTCGTTTCGTGCATATAGCGCGGCTGCGCGAGCTTTACACAGCCTTTGCTCTGCTGATTGTGGCGGCGATCGCGTTTCTGATGATCCTTGTTGGCCTGTCCCCTGCGTTGGGTACCTTTCTGGCAGGTGTCGTCCTTGCAAATTCGGAGTTCCGGCACGAGCTGGAGAGCGACATAGCACCTTTCAAGGGTCTGCTTTTAGGCCTTTTTTTCATCACGGTTGGCGCGGGCATCAACTTTGCCGTCTTCTTCCGAGACCCGTTTGAACTCTTGGGATTCACGTTGCTTTTGATGTTTGGCAAAGGGTTGGTGTTGTATCTTCTTGCGGTGATTTTCCGCATGAAAGGTCGCAATAGGTGGCTGTTTACGCTTGGGTTGGCGCAGGCGGGTGAATTCGGATTTGTCCTGATTTCGTTCTCATTGCAGCAGGGTGTGTTCGGGATCGCGTTGGCCGAGCGTTTGTTGCTTGTAGTCGCCCTGTCGATGCTGCTGACACCCTTGTTCTTCATTGCCTACGAGCGTCTTCAGCACCGGATGACCGGCGATCTGAAAGAATCACCGGAGGCTGACGAAATAGATGAAAAGCAGAAGATCATTATCGCTGGGATCGGGCGGTTCGGGCAAGTTGTAAACCGGCTTTTGATGCTGGCAGGGTTTCGTGCCGTGGTGCTGGATCACAACCTTGAGGCCATCGACACGATGCGTCGGTTCGGGATCAAGGGATTCTTCGGGGACCCGACGCGACCCGATATGTTGCATGCCGCAGGGCTTGATGAGGCCAAGGTTTTGGTCGTTGCCATGGACGACAAGGACGCCTCGTTGCGATTGGTGCGGTATGCGCGATCAAGACGGCCCGATCTGCATATCGTGGCGCGGGCGCATGACCGGGTGCATACCTATCAGCTTTATCAGGCGGGCGCGGATGACATTGTGCGTGAAATGTTTGACTCGTCTTTGCGAGCCGGACGTTATGTGCTTGAAAATATGGGGCTGACTGACATCGAAGCCTCGCGCATTGAGCATTTCTTCTACCGTAAAGACCGTGAAGGTCTACGGGAGCTGGCCGGGCTTTGGAAAGTGGACACACCGGTGGATCAGAACGCAGAATACGTCGAGCGTGCGCGGGAACTGAATGCCGAACTTGAGACGGCTTTGGTGGCGCATCTTGACGAAGCTTCGATCTCGAATTTGGATATTGATGCGGTGACACGGCCCTTGCCACCGTTCGAGTCCGACATGGCCGGCTACAAGGGCGCGGGTCGGGACGACGTGCCTGATGATGGTAAAAGGACAAGCCGGGCTAGTTGACGGAGCGCCGCTCGGGGCCAGCAAAGGCTGTAATGGCCAGAATAACGCCCGAGACAGTCGCGATCATGCCGGCAGCGCTGACCGCATTCGTGCCCCCGATCCAAAGCGGGCCATAGCCCGCAAGGACATATCCTAAGATAGCCGAAAGCAACGCAAAGGCGACGGACCATGCGATCTGCGCGCCCAGCCGATTGGTCATCAGGCGCGCCGCGGCGGGCGGGCAGATGAACATTGCGATGACAATGATCGACCCGACGGCATCAAAGGCCGCGACGGCTGCAAGAGCAGAGGCGATCACCAGACCGAGGGATATAACGGTGACGGGAAGGCCCAACGAGGCTGCAAAGCCTTCATCAAAGGTTGAGATCGCAAGCGGTCTCCAGAACAGGGCGAGAAGAATACCAATCAGGGCAACCACGACAGTGATACGGAACAACTCGGGTGGCAGGCCTTTCAGGGCTTGCGCGTCGAGAAGCGAGCCCCAGCCGATGGCGTCCAGCCAGATCAGGCTTTCGAGGTTGCCATAAAGCGCGTGTTCGACGTCGAGGTGGACGCCGGAAGTGTCGCTGAGTTCAAGAATTAATACGCCGCCCGCGAACATCGTGGTAAAGACGACGCCCATGGCCGCCCCTGGTTCGATGTGGCCAAAGCGGCGGATGCCTTCAATCATCGCGACCGCAATGAGGGCAGCGGTGGCGGCTCCGAACATCATGGCGGTGGCGGAAATCGTTCCGGTGAGAAGGAACGCGACAACGATGCCGGGCAGGACAACATGGCTGATGGCATCGCCGATCAGAGCCTGGCGACGCAGGATCAGAAAGTTACCGGGCAGCGCGCAAGCGACGGCGGCGAGGCAACCAATAAGCAAGGGTGTAAGGCTGAGGGGGACAAACTCGGCGCCGTTCATGCCGGTAGTCCTTTGGGGCCGCCGATGCGGGCATCAAGCTCGGCGATCTGGTCGGATGTGAGGACGTCTTCGATTTGCGTCAGGCCGTCGTAGCGGGCGGCGGCTATTTCCAACGCCGGGTCAGCGCGGGCGGTTTCCCAGCGTTTTTCGTCCCTAAGCACGCGGGAAGCCCGCGCAATGCCATTTTCAGTCGGCACACCGTCAGCGCGCGCAAGACCTTCGGTGCGCAAAAGACGGATGGTGAGGGGTTCGTAAATCGGCTGGCCTTGGCCAAGCGAGACTAGCCCTTGGCGAATGTGGACGCCGCGTTGAAATTTACGATGATTAACGGCGCTGATCAAAAGGCCACGCGCCGGTGCGAACAGCATAGAGATCGCGAAGAGAGCGAAAGCCGTGAGGACGATAATCGGCCCGGTTGGGAGGTTGGGCGCGACGGCGGAGGCGGAAGCGCCGACCCATGCCGCGAGGCCGCCCAGAACGCCTGCGATGAGGACAACGCGGTCGGCTCGGTCACTCCAGAAGCGGGCGGCGACGGGCGG
>CAJQNG010000206.1 GCA_905479635.1 uncultured Boseongicola sp.
CAACTTCCATTATGGACAGTTCCTCGGAGTTCAGTTCGCAGGAGCAAGCAGCGTGGTTGGAAGACCAACAGGAATTAGCAAGAACGGGTGGATTCTTCTTCTCGCTTAATCGCTACCTGATTTCGGCACACAGGTGAGGCGCTGGAATGCCGGCCCCACAAAGCGGACCAATGGATGATCTCCATCAGGCGGCTCTCCGCCGAAGTCCGATTATCGTCATCGCTATGATTGCTCCTACGGCGTTGAAGCAAAGGTCGAGCGCAGTGTTAATATAGCCTCCGACATTGGTGTCGGGGACCATTAGGACGGCCGAGAACTCGATGATTTCGTTCAGCGCGCCAAGTCCCATTGATGCCAATACCGGATAAACGAGAGCGGTTGCCGTTCCATGCATTTCGGGAAAGTGACGGGTGAGCAGATGATGCAGTACCCAGGCCGTGACCCCGAACCCGTATGCATGGACCAATTGATCAAATTTCAGAATGAACAGGCGTTCTGTTTCCACAATTGGAACGAGTTGCAGATTGTAGAGGACTGAACCCCCGATAGGCACACCGCCACCGGCCATGTGCATCAGTCCCCAAACCGAAAGCGCCCATAGCATCGCCAGAGTGTACTCTGCCTTTCCGAGCGAAAGCCCGACGAGCAGAACGAGACCCACCATCGTTATCACGTACACAATGAATTCGTAGTTGCCGATGGAAACGAACCAAAGCGTAAAGGCAACGATGTAAGCCACCGTGAAGTATGCGACGCCTTGCTCGCCGCGAGATAGTATTCTTTTCATAAGCGGTATGTATCGTTTTCAGAAATCCGTTCATTGATCGGAGTCAAGTTTCAGAGATGCCCTCTCGGTCTGATTGACCGACGAGATGAAATGACAGCTTTGTCCGCGGAGGGGTCATCGGCGCCGAATGCCGGGAATGGCAGATAAACTCTGAAACCGACCTACTATTCCTCGTGAATCCGGCGCTCCCATCAAGTGTCTTTGATCCCTGTAAGTTGGAGAAAATAGCAATCGAAGCCGCTAAATCTCCATCGGCAGATAAATAGGGAAAGTGGCTTAACTAGCTCTGCCTAATTTGTATGCGGGTACCAGTGATTGACATAGTTTAGGAAAATTTTCCCGTTTGGGAGGGCATTTTTAAAATAGAGTTCTGTTTCTACTTATTGACAAGGCTGTCAACGGATCAGATGTCCGGCTTGTTGAAGAGGGGATTGTGATGCTGCTTGAACAGTATGACTGGGGGCTGGACGCTCGCACACTACAGGTTTTGTTTGCGCTTGGCCTTGGTGCTACGTTCGGTTTTGCGGCCCAGATAACTAGGTTTTGCCTTCGCCGCGCTGTCGCCGGCGATTTTCAAGATCGCGGACGGGCAGGTGCAGTTTGGCTGACGGCCTTGGCTACGGCAATAGTATGTTTTCAGCTTGCTGTTGCCGCCGGATGGGTTGACCTCGCAGGACATCGCTATCTCGATGGAGAATTGCCGTTTCTGGCAATTATTTTCGGAGGTTTAGCGTTCGGTTCGGGCATGATTCTTACGAGGGGGTGTCCGTCCCGCCTAACTGTGCTCGCCGCAACAGGCAATTTGCGCGCAGTTGCGGTGCTAGTAGTTTTTGCTATCGTTGCACACGCTACGCTCAAAGGCGTTCTGTCGCCTGTACGCACCGCACTCGGGTCTGTAAGCGCTGACCTTCCATTCGGCACTATTTCCGAAATTCCATTCGGCGCGACCATTGCCTCAGCCGTCGTGGTATTGGCCGCCATCTTCATGATCTACCGTCATCGCCCTGCGATAACAAACGTGGCTCTCGCTTCAGCCATCGGCCTAGTTCCGGTTCTCGGATGGGCAACAACAAGCTTTCTTGTATTCGATGATTTCGATCCGCTGGTAGTGCAGTCCGCTGCCTTTACTCTACCTTGGTCTGACACGTTGTTCTGGGCAATAGCCTCCAGCGCGATACCCGCAGGTTTTGGCACCGGCCTCATTGGCGGGGTGTTGCTGGGCAGCTTCCTTAGTGCAACCGTGCGCGGCGAATTGAAGCTTGAAAGTTTTGAAAGTCCGACTCAAACGCTGCGCTATACAGCCGGTGCGGTTTTGATGGGCTTTGGCGGCGTTTTAGCAGGAGGCTGCACCATTGGCGCCGGCCTTAGCGGCGGTGCAACGCTCAGCATCGCGGCTCTGCTTGCGCTTGTGAGCATCATGGTTGGTGCGGCCTTGGTCAGCCGCATGGTTGATCGGGAACCGGCGTTCGTACCTGCTTGATATCTGACGCTCGCAAGAGATCTGGCACTTTGCAGCACAAGCGAAGGACGCGATTTCAGTCCGGCCGCTCTGGGCTCGGTGCCGTCATTCCGCACCTGTGCGCACAACGGCCGCTTAAGATTAACGAAAGTCGCGGTTTTGGTTCATTAAGTTGATATGACTACAACATCTTGGGCTATTGAACGGCCGCTTGTGGGGCGACGCACATAGCTGAGGATGCTGCGTCGCAGCGGTCCGGTTCGAGCCCGTTTCGCGTCACAGCAGACTCGACAAAGAAATACCGCCTTGATACGGAGCGTGACGCTGCAAGTAATTGCAGCTTTTTGCTATTAATACGGTGAAAGCACATGGAAGTTAGTGTTCGCGACAACAATGTCGATCAAGCCCTTCGGGTCTTGAAAAAAAAGCTACAGCGCGAAGGCGTGTTCCGTGAGATGAAGCTCAAACAACATTTCGAGAAACCGTCCGAGAAAAAAGCGCGCAATAAAGCTGAAGCAATCCGCCGTGCGCGGAAATTGGCGCGTAAAAAATTAGAGCGCGAAGGATGAAGTGAAGCATGCTGTTACTTAGGCGAATTTGAAAAACCCCTTGGCCTATCATCGGCTGGGTTTTTGTTTGTCTAGCCCTCATATAACTGTGCCTAAACGAGTGACATTTCTCGAATTTCAGAACCTCAAAGGGCTCGAATATATGCCCCCGTCGAGACGATTTTGGGACCTAAGCTTTCTCTACACCATTTCGTTTCGCAACATAGTCTGTGAGATGCGGGACGTAGTCCTCAGGCCCATTTCCTCCTGCTGCATGAGCTAGAGCAAAGCTATTTTTCACCGCGTTCCCAATCGGGTTTGCCAAGGCCACGGCCCCAGCCATGGATTCAAGATAGCACATGTCTTTCAGCGCGTTGGTCAAAGTAAATTTGTGGGCCTCGCGATCGCCCCCAACTGCGTATCCCATGAAGGTTTGGTAGAAGCCGCAATCCATACGGCTGCCGCGAATAACGGAGTCAAACTGCAAGGTGGAAATGCCAACTTTTTCCGACAGGGCTAGCGCCTCAGAATAAAGAGCCGCATATCCCAAGGAGAGGAAATTGTTCAGAAGCTTCATCTTATGTCCGGCGCCGCTTGGCCCGATGTGGACGATCGAACCTGCCCAAGTAGCGACTACTGGCTTCAGTCTCTCGAAGACGGCGTCAGACGCTCCAATCATGGCCGCAAGCTCCCCTGCTTCTGCCTGAATAGGAGTGCCTCCCAGCGGTGCGTCTGCCATGTGGAAACCACCCTCTTCGAGTTTTGCAGCAAGGGCGGCAGTTGAGTTTGGGTCTGAGGTCGAGCAATCAACAATCACAGTGCCGGGGCGCATAGCTGGCAAAAGTGCGTCAACAATCGCCTCCACCTGCGGGGAGCCAGGGGCACAAATATGGATGATCGTAGAGTTGCCAGCCAGTTCCTCGAGTGAAGCGGCCTCTGTTGCGCCTTGGGCGACCAAGTCCTCGACCGGTATGCGGTTGCTATGGGCGATGACGGTAACCGGATAACCCGCTACCAAAATATTTTTCGCCATGCCGTGGCCCATTAGCCCAACGCCTACAAAGCCTATCTTTTCTTTAGCCATACTCTTCCCCCGTTTGAAGCATGTGTGACTTCGGTGATTAAGTTCTGCAACCTAATTCGGGCGCAAGCACGGTTGCATGCATTTTTCGGTATTTTCCGCAGAGCCGAAGTTCCTCCAGCCTTTAAGTGCCGCTGTGCAGCGAAGGATGGCTTTGTCCCGCATCTGAGACATTGGACACGGGCGCAGCGAACGGCCGGTTTGGGGGAATTGTGCTGCACTGCCGCAACTCGGTCGCTGTTTCGACCGGTGTGTCGTAGCAATGTTCGCTGCAAATGCATCAGGCCGGCTTTTCCCGCAGAGCTGCCCTTCAAGCAAAGCGCCACGAACGTGCGCATTCCGCCCAACCTCCCTGCTTGCACCCCTCCGCAATGCGCTGGATCCGTCCCGCTGGACCTGCGGCATCTCAGCCTGGGTTGACCGTCGGCTGTGGGTTCTTTGCATTAAAGATCGCACTCCACCTCAGATCGGTGGAGCAGCGCGCTCAGTGATCAGCTGACGGGCGGTGACCCTTTCGCGGTGGATCATATAAAGGGTGCTGTCAGACCAATGCGAACCAGTCTCTGCAAAGACAATGAAGCTGCCCTTTATGCCGCACCGAGTTGACGCCACTCGGAGAGAGCGGCGGCCCGCCACAGGTAGTGCATTTCACCGTTGATCTTCACAAAAACTTCGTCCAGATGCCATTGCCAATTCGAATGAGCGCGCATCCGATTGATCCGGTTTTTACGGATTTCTGCGGCGAACATTGGGCCAAATCCATTCCACCAGAAACGTACCGTTTCATGGCTCACGTCGATGCCGCGCTCATGGAGCAAATCTTCGACATTTCGATGCGAAAGCGGAAATCGGGCATACATCATCACCGCCAGGCGAATGATTTCAGGAGAGGTCTTGAAGTAGCCAAAAGGGAGCGTTTTGTCATCCCGGAACGCTACGAAACCGCCCTGCCCCGTTCAAGTCAGCTTCTTCTGACAATGCCCTTACGAGACTTCAAGTCCCATCAAAAAGACGAAATCTGCAGATTGTTGAGTTACTGTGACAACGCCCCGTCGAGTGGGATCTTACCAGTCAAAGGGCGCGACGGCCCGCCTGCGCCCCAATGTAAAAGCGTCGGCCACATGAAACATCGGGGTCAGATCAACGTCAGATGCGCCTGTGGCCACCAGTTCGCTAAACTGGGCATAAAGCGCACGGTACTCGTGGTCCGACCCCGCACTGATTTCAGTGCCGTCAACAACCAGCCGGGCCCCACCATCGCGGAGGATTGCAGTCCCGTCCGAGGTTTCGATTTTCACATCCCAGGTCTGCGGTCCGGTCTGTCGCCAGTCGAAGACCGCTGAAACGTTCGCACCTCCGGGATCATTGAACGTCAGATCGGCGGCAATTGGCGTGTCGCGGTTTTCCGGGAAATACAACTCAGCAGCCGACAGATGCAAAGCACGGGGATAGATCGCGCTGAGGACCGACAGGGCGTTGATGCCTGGATCGAACACACCTAGACCGCCGGCCTGCCAGATCCACTCCTGACCGGGGTGCCAACGACGTACGTCTTCCTTCCAGATTACTTCGACCCCTGTGATGTCCTTGCCTTGCAGCCAGTCTCGCGCCGCCGCAACGCTCGCCGCGTGCCGTGAATGCCAGGTCGCAAACAGCGTCACACCCCGCGCCTCAGCCAAGGAGATCAGGTCATGCACTTCGCTGAGCGTCGCACCAGGCGGTTTTTCCAGCATCACATGTCGGCCCGCCAACAAGGCCCGGCGCGCGTCGGCATATCGCACCTGCGGCGGTGTACACAGAGAGATACAAGTGATTTCAGGATGCGCATTCAGCAGCGTATCCAGATCGCCGTAGCCATCGACCCCGCCCACCTGCGCATTGCGGCTTGCCGTTGCTTTCAACGTGAATGCGGGGGTGCCTGAGATCGCGGGAATATGCTGATCGCGGGCGATTTTCCCTACGCCGACGATAGCGATTTCAAGTGTGTGTTTGGCCATCTAATGCGAATCCCTTGGCACTGCGTTGCCACGGCAACCAACGAGAAAATCGAAGTCGGCGCCGGTGTCCGCCCCCTGTACGTGGTCATGAAACAGACGGGCATAACCGCTGGCAGGCGGCGCGACAGGGTTTTTCCATTCCGCCAAACGTCGTGCGATCTCGGCCTCAGAAACGTCCAGATGTATGCGGCGGCCCGGCATATCCAACTCGATCATGTCGCCATTCCGTACGATGGCCAAAGGCCCACCGGCGGCAGCTTCGGGGCTGGTATGGAGGATCACCGTGCCATAGGCGGTGCCCGACATCCGCGCGTCAGAAATGCGGACCATATCAGTGATGCCTTTCTTGAGCACCTTTGGCGGCAGACCCATATTGCCCACCTCGGACATACCCGGATAGCCGCGCGGCCCGCACATTTTCAGCACCATGACGCAGGTTTCGTCAATATCCAGATCGTCGTCATCAATCCGGGCTTTATAGTCGTCGATATTCTCGAACACGACCGCCCGACCGCGATGGGTCAGCAGATGCGGGCTGGCGGCAGAGGGTTTGAGCACGGCACCATTGGGCGCCAGATTGCCGCGCAAGACAGCGATGCCGCCCTGCTCTGCAAGGGGCGCATCAGCGGGCAGGATCACGTCTTCGTTAAAATTGGTCGCGTCTTTGACCTGATGCCACGCGGTTTCGCCAGATACTGTCAGTGTATCGCGATGCAACAAACCAGCTTCACCTAGGCGTTTGATTACCACTGGCAGACCACCGGCATAAAAAAACTCTTCCATCAGGTATTTGCCCGACGGCATCAGGTTCACGATGGTCGGCACGTCGCGTCCCAGCCGATCCCAGTCGTCGAGCGTCAGATCGATACCAACACGGCCTGCAATAGCCATCAGGTGGATTACTGCGTTGGTCGAGCCCCCAATCGCACCATTGGTGCGGATCGCGTTTTCAAAGGCGTCGCGGGTCAAAACGTCGGAAGGTTTCAGATCGTCCTTGACCATCTCTACGATGCGCCGTCCTGACACATGCCCCATGACCCGGCGGCGACTGTCGACGGCGGGGATGGCGGCGTTGCCAGACAGAGTCATACCCAGTGCCTCGACCATGCTAGCCATCGAGCTTGCCGTACCCATGGTGTTGCAGGATCCGGGGCTGCGGCTCATCGATTGTTCAGCCTCAAGAAAGTCCTCGCGGGACATCTTGCCCGCTTTGATATCTTCGGACATCTGCCAAAGTGCGGTGCCCGACCCGACGCGTTCGCCTCGAAACCAGCCGTTCAGCATCGGACCGCCGGAGACCATGATCGCGGGGAGGTCGACCGAGGCCGCCCCCATCAAAAGCGCGGGCGTGGTCTTGTCGCAGCCGACCAGCAACGCGACGCCATCCAACGGATTGGCACGAATGGCTTCTTCGACATCCATCGCCGCAAGGTTGCGATACATCATAGCCGTGGGACGCAATGCGCTTTCACCAGTGGAAAACACGGGGAATTCCAACGGCAGTCCGCCAGCTTCGTAGATGCCGTGTTTCACCCGCTCGGCCAGGTCGCGCAGATGCG
Organism: uncultured Boseongicola sp.; assembly: GCA_905479635.1. Taxonomy (GTDB): domain Bacteria; phylum Pseudomonadota; class Alphaproteobacteria; order Rhodobacterales; family Rhodobacteraceae; genus Boseongicola. The sequence continues at coordinate 7,432 of CAJQNG010000206.1, forward strand.
CGTTGCACGGAGTGAGTTGCGACCATGTGTTGCAGATGCCGATCACCGGGCGCCCGTCAAACAGATCAGCGGGCAGTCCCTGATTTTTCATCCAGCTGCGGTGGTAGATGTGGTCACGGCTGTCTCCGCCGAACCATTCCTGGGAGCGTAGTTTGCGCGGCCAGATTGCGGGTTTGAATGTCATGACATCAGCTCTGTTTCTGTTTGTTGTAAACGTCGAAGATCACAGCGGCGAGCAGCACGAGCCCCTTGATGACCTGCTGGTAATCAATGCCGATACCCATGATCGACATGCCATTGTTCATGACACCCATGATGAAGGCACCTACAACTGCACCAACAATTTTACCAACCCCACCGGACATCGACGCGCCACCAATAAAGACCGCAGCGATCACGTCGAGTTCGACTGCAAATCCGGCCTTGGGTGTGGCTGTATTCAACCGTGCCGCAAAGATCAGCCCGGCAAGTGCGGCCAACACGCCCATGTTCACAAAAGTTAGGAAGGTCAGGCGTTCGGTCGGAATGCCCGACAGTTTCGCGGCTTTTTCGTTTCCGCCAAGCGCATAGACCCGCCGCCCGATTGTCGTCTGTTCGGTGATAAACGCGTAGACGATTGTCAACAGACCCATCGTGATCAGCACATTCGGCAGTCCGCGGAACGTCGATAGCTTGTATATCACAAAGAGTAGTGCACCGGCGACGATCACATTGCGCGCAAGGAAAAAGCCGAACGGTTCATCCTCAATCCCATAAGCTTTGTTGCGAGCCCGCTTACGCATCCCCAGCCACACGATTGCCATTGCGGCGATGATGCCGACCGCCAGTGCTGTCGCGTTCGGACGCCCGACACCAAACAGATCTGGGATGAACCCGGTTGACAGCAACTGGAAGGATTTTGGGAAGGGGCCGACGGATTGCCCCTCGAGAAGCCAAAGTGACAAACCGCGAAACACCAGCATTCCCGCAAGAGTGACAATGAAACTGGGGATTTTCCAGTACGCGACCCAGTATCCTTGTGCCGCCCCGATCATCCCGCCAACCACGAGGCAGACCGGAATTGTGATCGCAACTGGCACGTCCCAATTCACGATCATCACCGCCGCAAAGGCACCGACGAACCCCATAACCGAGCCCACCGACAGGTCGATATTGCCGCCGACGATCACGATCAGCATCCCGAGGGCCATGATGATGATATAACTGTTCTGCAGAAACAAATTGGTGATGTTCACCGGCTTCAGCAACACGCCGTTGGTCACGATCTGAAAAAACAGCATGATCGCGATTAGGGCAAACAGCAGCCCGTATTCACGCAAATGGCCCAGAAGATATTTGGACATACTAGCCTGAGCGGGCTGATCCGGCGAGGTGGTATCGGTCATTGCGCCGCCCTCCTAATGTGTGACGATGAGCGACATGATGCGCTCCTGGCTTGCATCGGAGGCATCAAGTTCGCCGACAAAGCTGCCTTCATTCATGACGTAAATGCGATCGCTCATGCCCAGAAGTTCGGGCATTTCGGAACTGATCATGACAACGCCTTTGCCCTGCGCCGACAATTCGTTGATGATACCGTAGATTTCAAACTTGGCGCCCACGTCGATGCCGCGGGTCGGTTCATCGAAGAGGAGGACGCGACAGCGGGCCGCGATCCAGCGGGCGAGCACCACCTTCTGCTGGTTACCGCCCGACAGATCCACCGTCACCTGGTCAAGGGATGAGGCGCGGATATTGAGCCGGTCCACCATGGTCTGGGCCAGCTCCCGTTCGCCGCCGAGATCGAGAACCCCAAGCCGCGAGAGCCTGTCCATGCTCGTAAGGGTGATGTT
>CAJQNG010000207.1 GCA_905479635.1 uncultured Boseongicola sp.
CACGACGGGGTTTGTCCCAAGATGCCGCCTGATACTCGAAGTCGCCGTAGATGCGCTTAACGCCTTTTGGTGGACGTCCGCCTGGACGCTTTAGAAGATGCGCAATTCTGCCCTGAAGTACACGGTTGGTGCGCAGTCGAATGGCATAGTAATATCTTTCCGCTTCCAGAGTTTTGTATAGCTCCGGGATGGCGAACGCAGCATCCCCCCGGAAGAACCGCATCAGGTGACAATCCGCATATCGCGCGATGACGGGCTTCAGAACCTCTTCCCATCCATCTGCGCTGTGAACATTGCCGGGGCGCAGAGCGCAGCGTTCCAAATGGCCAAACTGGTTGAAGACGAATAGCGGATGATAGCACATGCAGCCGAAATGCCCGTTCCAAGCGGTGCCTTCTTGCGCGCCGTGGGTGGGACTGACCGAGCTGTGCATGTCGAGCGTGATCCACTTGGGCGGTTTGCGATTGTGAACCCGGTCGATCCAATGTCCCGACATGTCAGCCAGCGGCGTGCGATTGTCGCTCGTCGCCAGAACTTCGGTCTCGAACCGTCCCATCTGGCTCGCGGAAGCGGCCTTGGCATCAACGGCCCGTCCTCCGACCACCTGCCGCATCACCGGATCGAGCGCCAGACGATCTGCATCATTTACATCATCATATCCCGCCAGCCGACCGAAGACAGACTGGCGCAACAGACCAACCAGAGAATGCAGTCGATTGTGGCCAGTGCGCGTGTCTCTCAGAAATCCACCCGCGATGTCGTGCAGGCCCAGCACCTCATCCAGTTCCCGAAACAACAGCAGACCGCCGTCCGAACTGATCTTCGAGCCATGAAATTCCAGCCGCACTCGCCGGTTAAACCCCAGCCGAACATTGACCGCTCCGTTTGCACCCTCCGGGTGACCCATGAAATCTCGCTCCAGACTGCATTAACATACTGAAATGTAACACGTTACTAGGCAGTCAGGGCGCAAAAATCGTCGGTCTACTTGGGGAATGCGGGCTAGAACAAGGTTGCGGAGCTGAAATTCACTATCATAAAATACAGATACGCAGTCGCGGAACTGCCTGTGCCGACAACGAGATGGAGTTTTGGTCATGCTACGCCATATTGTTTTGGTGACCTACAAATCTGAAGCAAGCCTAGAAGAGCGTGCGGCGATGCAGGCAACAGTTGCTGCGTTTGCAGAACAAGTGCCAGAAGTGCGATCATTGACCTGCGGTGAAAATGTAGGGAGCGGACCGAACCACCATGACTTTGCTATTGTTGCGGATTTCGACGACCTACCCGCCTTTCGCCGCTATATCGAAAGCGATGCACATCAATCTTATGTCAACACCTATGCGAAGGCGATTGTCGGAAAGCTTGCAGCCATTCAGCATGAATGGTGAACGCGGAGTCTTAAGATTGGGTTTCTTGTATCATGCATATGGCATTTTTGTTTCTCGCTTCATGGCTGATCATCGGTAAAATTGCCGCTGCACCCAATCTCACGCCTAATATTTTGGCTATTTGGTCCAGATCATCATCGGCGTCTGACAAGGCAGCTAAAAACCGTGATGTAAGGCCGTTCACGCGTCTCAGACTCAGGAACACGACAGTTGGTCATCGCGACGAGTGCGACGGTAGCTCTATCCCGCATTACGGACCTTCGCCACGGTCTCCACGAATGACTGCTAAGCCGGACTTTCCAGACATTCGAACTGTGTCGGCTAGCCCTCGCGCCAGAAAGTCGAACACGACCCTGATACGACGGCTGGTTCTGAGTTCGCGATGCGTGACTAACCACACCGGGAATTCAAGCGATGGGAGATCGGGCAACACCTTTTCGATTCCGGGTGTGGCCTCCCCCAGCAGCTCTGGCATATACGTGATGCCGTAGCCCGCTTTGACCAATTCCCACTGGACGACGCCGCTTTCGCTGGACATCACGAAATTCTCGCTACGCACGGGAATACCCTTATCACGCAGCGTGGTCACCAACTGATCGGAGTTTGGACTGCCGACAAAGGCATGGTCCGCCAACGCGCGCGGTGCGCGCGGGCGCCCTGCTTTGTCCAGATACGCGGAAGCAGCGTAAAGGCTGGCCCGAAAATCGCCCAGATGCCGCGCGATCAGGTCGGGTTCGGTGGGCCGGACGTGACGGATCGCGATGTCGGCCTCGCGCCGCATCAGGTTCGAGATGTCGTTCGATGCAATGATCCGAAGATGGATGCCCGGTGCTGTTTCACGAAGGTCACCGAGCAGACCCGGAAGGATTGCTGCCGACACCAGATCGGTGGCGGAAACTGCAACCTCTCCGGTTACTTCCTGGGATTGGCCCGCCGCAACTGTCGAAATCAGCGTCGCCGTCTCGCCCATAACCCGCACGTGATCCAAGAGATCCCGCCCGGCCGCGGTCAGGGTCGGTCCTCGCACAGTGCGTTCAAACAATGTGACGCCAAGCGCAGCCTCCAGTCCGGATATCTGGCGCCCGATTGTCGGTTGCGTCGTCTTCAGGGCGCGGGCCGCACCACTGAACGAGCCTTCCTCTGCGGTCGCAAGGAAGGCCCGCACCTGGTTCCAATCAAAGGACATCGCCTGCCAGTTCATATGCAGGCGTATAGCTAAAGTACGATTTTCCGCAATACCTCTTCGCTCAACGCATGGCTAGTGCTCCTGCTCAAGGAGATACGCAATGCAAGACCCCGTACCACGCTCAAAGGAAAACAACATGTCCGCCCAAGCCTTCTGGGACCGGCAAGCTATCAAGTATGCCAAGAAACCCATCGCCGATCTAACCGCCTACGAAGAAAAACTTCAGCGTATCCGGTCGGTCCTGCGCCCGACCGACCGGATCCTTGAAATCGGCTGCGGGACGGGTGGCACCGCACGGAAGATCGCGACCGGGGTCGCCCATGTCACCGCGACCGATCTCTCCGCCGAGATGATCCGAATCGCGCGGTCGAGATCAGATGAGTTCACCGCGAAGAAAATTGAGATTCTTCAGGCCGAAGCGTCGCAGGAGGTGTCGGGATATCCCTTTGACGCCATCTGCGCTTTCAGCCTTCTCCACCTGGTGGATGACATTCCCAACGTTCTGGACGCTGTGTACCGGCAAGTGAAGCCCGGTGGTCTTTTCTTGTCGAAAACCGTTTGTCTCAAAGACAGCTCGCGCTGGATCCAGGTCATCGTACGCATGCTAGTTTCATTGCGAATTGCTCCGAAGGTGGTGTGCATAAGTCGAGCCGAATTGACCCGACATCTCATCAGCGCCGGGTTCGAAATCGACCAGACGGTCTACTTTGATAAGAAACGTATGAGTCCGTTCATCATCGCACGGCGACCGGCCGATTGAGCGCAGATTTGCGGTAAGCACCCCAGCCCTTCCACCCATGAAAACATGAAAGACCCATTCCGATGGAAACGATCGATACGAAAGCCAAACTCTCGGCCCTTTGGCTATTCATTCTTCTCAACATCATCTTCCGCGACATCCATCAGTATGCATTGAAATCCCACCTCGAGATGCTGCTGACAGGGACCTACAACGGGACCGTGATTACCGACACGATAATGCTTATTGGCGGCTTTCTGGTCGAAGTCTTGATAGCCATGGTGCTCTTTTCTCTGCTTCTGGACCGTAGGATCGGGCGACCGGTTACCTTCTTCGCGGCCTTGACGACAACAGGCACACTCCTCTCGACCCCGCCGAGCGACCCCGATGACGTCTTCTTCTTGATTATCGAACTGGCTGCGATGTCTTCGATCCTCTGGACGGCGTGGACTTGGCCGGATCACGTCAGGTCCCCCGCATAAATCATCTGCGCCCCAAGGCTCGCGTCGTCATCAACCATGGTTTGACGCGACTGGAGGGGGCCAACGAACGCCCAGCATTGGAGCAGGACCAACCACATGTTTACACAGACGCCTGCACGCGACCTCGCCGATCACTACGACAGGATGGCGTCCAATTATGACAAGTTTCACCGCCGGTGGCTGCGGCATGCAGGTGGTGAGGCCCAGGCGGCATTGGAGGCTCTGGTGCGGGCACTTATCACGACAGACACGGATCTGCTTGATGCTGGTTGTGGCACCGGCACCTTGGCACGCACCTTGATCGCGGAGGGCATGTCGCCAGCCAAAATGACCCTTCTCGATCCCTCAGACGCAATGTTGGCAAGATGCAGCGACATCCCGGCGGTGCAAGTTAAAGGACGATTGGAGTCCCTGCCCTTTGAGGATGCAAAATTTGATATAGTGACCTGCGCTTGGGCGCTCGAAACCGTCCCGCATCCGAACCTGGCATTAAAGGAGCTTTGCCGTGTCGTTCGACCTGGCGGCGTGCTTTGTCTGGCGTTTTGCGCTAATTTTCCGGCACGTGGCCTTGCCGACGGTTTGATGCGCCAAGCCCTCTTGTGGCGCGGCAGTGGCCAATTCCTTTCGCATGGACACGTCATACACACCCTTGAAAATGCAGGGGAGTTTGTGGTTCGCTCAGTTCCAAGTACGGGGCCCGCAGCGACCCTCCTCGCGAAGCGAAAGGAAAAAATCGGCACGACCTCGATTGCTGTCTAAGCGTGCCGCGCCCTAACTTCGCACCTCAGAAAGAGGTAGGGTATCGGTTTGTATGACTGCCAAAGTCTGTTCAGCGAGTCGCTGCGTCAGCGGCAGGCAGCCGCTTACAGCCTAGTGACCGGCTAGATGCTGAAGGATTTGTCGTCAAGGATTTTTGAAAAGTGCGCAATTTGGCAATGCGGATATTTGTGGCGCCGCAGAACAGTGGCATTTTGGGATCCTAGCTGCCGTTCACTACTCATGCGATCTTTTGGTTCACAGGCGCGGCAATCTTGGTGTGCCTGGCGGGCGCACTGAGTGATCACGAAGATCGAATGCCCCCGCTATCAGCTTCCGGTTCGCCGAGGTGGCCATGATCAGAAACACAGTCAGTGCCGTCCTGGCTGCCTTGCACCGCCTTCGGTTGTCAACGTCCGGCGTTCTATCTTCTAAAACGACAAAGCACTTGCGGAATGCCGGTTCAGTTGCAGCTTCGTGTCATGTTATGGGCCTGACATGGCAAACGAGACGCAAGAGACATCGATGCACCTCGCGCAGCAGCGATTCAAGCTGCGGGTCTGGATTACATCCAGGCTCTGGGCGCAGGTGATGGCCGGAATGGTACTGGGTTTTGGCCTGGGCCTCCTGTTGAGTGAGTCGACGGGAGTCGTTCCGCCTGAAATCGCCGAGGTGATCGGACTTTGGCTGGCCTTGCCGGGCCAGATCTTTCTGGCGCTGATCGCCATGGTCCTCATCCCCCTGATCTTTTCGTCGATCGTGGGCGGGCTTGTGGGGGCCGGGTCAGGTGAGGAGTTGCGCTCAGTTGGCCTGCGGTTGGCTGCGTTCATCCTAGCGACTACGACGGTGGCGGCGACCATCGGTGTAGCGCTTGCGCAGTGGCTGAAACCCGGTGTGGGTCTTGCCGGTTTTTCCGTGCCACCCGGGGAACCCGGCCCTCCTTCCAAAACCGGCCTTGTGAGCGAGATGCCCGATCTCAGCGAGCCTTCAACCCTGCCGAACCTGATCGCCAACATCCTGCCGTCCAATCCCACCGCCTCGATCGTGCAGGGGGACATGCTGGCCGTTGTCGTGCTGGCACTGCTGGTCGGCATCTCGGTCACACAGGTTCAGCGCAGCCGTGCCGCACCTTTCCTGGCACTGATGGAGGCGTTGCTTTCGATCTCGATGAATATCGTAAAATGGGCAATGTTTCTGGCACCCTTGGCGGTTTTCGGGCTGATGGCGCAACTGGTGATGCGCACGGGGCTTGAAACCATGCTTGGCATCTCGGGCTATGTGGGCGCCGTGCTGTTGGGGTTGGCCGGCCTGTTGGTACTGTATCTTTTGATCGCGCTGATCTTTGCTCGGGTGACGCCGTGGCGTTTCCTAAAGGTTGCGGGCAGCAACCTTTTACTGGCGTTTTCCACATCCAGTTCCTCGGCAGTGATGCCGGTGACGATCCAGTCGGCGCGTCAGCTTGGCGTGCCAGATAATATCGCCAACCTGGTGGTACCGTTGGGGGCAACGATGAACATGGCCGGCACTGCGTTGTATCAGGCGGTGGCCATTCTCTTTCTTGCGCAGCTTGCCGGGGTCGAGCTGACGGGGGCTCAGACCGCGGCTGTGATCGGGACACTTGTCGCCTCGAGTATTGGCGCGCCCGGCACCCCGGGCGTCAGCATTGCCATTCTGATCAACGTAGCCACAAGCATGGGCATACCGGTCGAAGGCATGGTGATCATTCTTGGCGTCGATCGCCTGCTCGACATGTGCCGGACGGTCGTCAATGTCACCGGTGATCTGGTTGCGGCGGTGCTGCTTCGCGCGGTGGGGCAAACACATACGGAAATCCCGGCATGAGCCAGGGTAGAGCTATCGTGCAGTGCGCGGATTGGGCCCAATCGTCGTAACTATTCCGCGCGGAGATTGTGCGCTGACGCCCTAGTGGTGTGTGGCTGATGGTCGTCCGGTGCGCCAGCGGCGCTAAAGTCGCCTGACATCAGCTCCTCCATGAAAAGACTTACGAACTGTGCTCGGCCATGGGTGTCGGACTTTGAATAAATGCTGGTTGCTTGGGCGCGTACAGTCCCGGAGGCGGTCCTTCTAACTTGCCCGATGCTCTCATTGTCGAGACCCTTGAGGATCATAATAGCAATGTCGCGCTCTGCTTCGGTCAGGTTCCAGTCATCGAAGAAGCGATCCATCACCTCGGCCATTTGACCACGTGCGACCATCAACCCCGCATCCATGTCACCCATACGCGCCAGCAATCGACGCAACTCCACCATCAAGAACATGACGCCCCAAATGAGCACGACAGCCGCCAAGGCTTCAAGTCCAAGATGCAGGTCGTCAAGGTGACCACCCTCGCGGAAATCTGTAATGATGTCGCCAATGAAGAATAGTGCGCAAAGGGCCTGCAGAATGATAATGCCTGCAAGCGCAGTTGCGCGCCGTTCCTTTGTCTTTGGAATCCGTTTTGGTCGCTTCATTCCAGCTTCGTTCCCTGGGGGACACGCTTTCGCCCGATTACCATGGCACGCACCAAATTGACACCAGATCGCCAACTATCGAACGCAACTCCGGCGACATGCAGCGCAACTGACAGGATCAGCCAGTTGAAGATCAACTCGTGCGCCTCTTCCACCCAGTCGATGCCAAAAAACCGTATGGTCGTCATCATGTAGCCAGTCACGCCGATGCCGATTACCGTAAGCCAAAGGTTATAAATCATTATCGCACCCAGCGGATTGTGGGACAAATGAACGGTTTTGTCGCCGCTCAGAACGGACCGGGCATAGCTGATCGCCCGCGCCGGACTTGGCGGAAATGCCGTGAAACGTGCATATTGCGGCCCGATGATGGCCCAGACAAGCCGGATGCCGACCAGCCCCAGAGCAGCATATCCCACCCATTCATGCAGATTGCTTTCCTCCTCCAGTATCGCGCCGTTCAACAGAATTGTCAGAGCGAGAGACCAGTGAATCAACCGGACAAGCGGGTCCCACACGGCCACGTCGCGGGCGCTTGCGCGCCTGCTGCTGCGATCGTCCGAAGAAGCTGACACCGTCAACTCACTTCATCTCGAGCTTGGTGATCTTGCCGGTCTCGGCACTCACGTAGGCTTCACCCATTTTGCCATCCTTGATGAAATAGACTTCAATCTTTCCATCCTCCATTTCGGCTTTGCGCACTTCATAGCCCATTTCGGTCAGGGCCGCCTGTGCCTGCTCGATCGTCGTGCCAAGCACAGTGTCGGTATCAAGATCCAGTGCCAGTGCAGGGGTCGCCAGAGCGAGAAGTGTGATCAGTGCAAATTTACGCATTTTTTCTCTTCAGGTTTAATTGCTGCGTCGACGGGTGTTGGCGCTGAACATCAACTGGGCCTTTTGATCCGATGGCGCTATTGCCTTGCAGCTTACGCAGCCAAGAATAAGCGCATGCTTAGGGCGGAAAGGTGCTGATCTAGGTCAGTCTAAAGCGCGATCTCAAGGACATGGATTGCAAAAAGACGCTGGCCGAACTTGGTGATAAAGACCTAAAGTGGCGCAGGAAGTAGCCCCAAAAGTCGACGTTGGCGCGGCCACTGCCAAGGTCGCTTTTCCTCACAGCGGACCTTAGTGCACGCTGCCACGAATTTACGGTTCCCGCCCAAAGTGTCCAATGCAGCGTTCAGCGCCAATGTCTTAGGAGGGCGGCGGGCTCAACCGGTCGAGGCAACACATGAACTGATGCGGTGGATGCCTCCATCCAACGGCATCAATTGTGCCAAAGTGGTTTCATATGAACCAAAGAGAGGGAGGCAGCCACCGCATCAGTTCACAAAGCTGCCGCTTGCCGCTAGCACTTTGACGTCCGCTTTTTAGGTAAAACTTTATGACGCATAATCATCGTTGTGTGATCATTTCCCAGTATATGGCAAACCTCAGATATGGTTGATAAACGGCGTGACGCTTTCGGCACCCGCGCGTAACCGGCCATCTTCATCAAACGCATCATCAGGATTAAATCGCATCAGGGACAGCTGATCAAAACCCTCAATGACTTCGGAATGCGCGTAAAGCAGGGCGGCCAGCCGCGCCTCGGTTTTAACCTTTTCACGACCTTTCCAGTATCCATGGACGCCATGCACGACCCGCGGCTGTGCGACCTGACACCCAAGATATCGAAAGGTGTAGGCCAAAGGCCACAGCAGCATACGCACATCGCCTTCTTTCCCATCTGGCCCGCTTTCGCTTTCACGAGACCCAGTACTGACGCAAAACAGCACGGTTTTGTCGCGGTATAGCCCCTTGTCAAACCGCTTGTCGGAGGTGTGCATGGCACCATTCGCGAGCACCCTGTCGCACCAACCTTTGATGATCGCAGGCGGTCCAAACCACCAAATTGGGAAATGCAAAATGATCCGATCGGCGGCCTGAAACTTGGCGATTTCCGCTGCAACATCCGCCGGAAGACGGCCGGTCTGCGACGCCTGCTCCTGACATTTCAGGACGTCGTGACCAGCGTTGCTCGCATAATGCTCAAACCGCTCAACCGGGTCGAAACCGTCTTGCACCAAATCCGACCGCGACACACGTCCCCCCGTTGCAAGGCTTGCGCGTTCAGTCTCTTGCGCCCAAGACCCCGTGAAGGAGCCGCTATGAGGATGCGCCGTCACGATTAATGTTTGCGTCACGTGCGGTCTCCTACCCTGGCTCGATGATTAATCTTAATCACAAGATCCGTATCCAAGGTCTAAGAAGGAATCCAGATCAGAGTGAGCTTTGACTGAATCTGGTGTTTTGGGTGTTTGTAGGTTGGCGGCGTATGTGGTTGATTTCTTGTTGAAAGATACGACGGCAACCGAAAGGCCGCCTCTCACGCGATGACATGCTGCGATTTTGGGCTGCTTCGAAGTCGTTCGTCTGCCCGAGTTAGCGTGACAAATCCGGGCAGTTTGTCAGGGAGGGGAAAAATGCGATGAAGGTGAACTGGTGGCACGAACATGCCACCAGATTTGGGTTTTAAGTCTATTGTGCGAGGTCGAAGAACAAGATCTCAGCAGCGTTTCCCTGATCAAAAGTCAGCGAGCCGCTGCCGTCGATGGCAAGACCGTCGCCCTTAGACAAAGCGATGCCATTCACGTTCAGAGATCCATCAGCAACCTGCACCCAACCTTTGCGTCCAGCCTTCAAATCAGTGCTAATTGCTTGGCCGCCGTCCAATGTCGCCGCATAGACATTTGCGTCTGCTTGGGTCGTCATAGAGCCATTGCGCCCATCTCGGGAAAGGAACAGTTTGAGCTTCCCACTCTTTGCGTCGTTTGTCAGATCAATAGTGTCATATGTGGGTTTGGTATTCTGCGTCGCGGGCAATAGCCAAATCTGCAAAAACCGCATTGCTTCGGTCGAAGACGGATTGAACTCGGAATGGGTCACGCCAGACCCCGCGCTCATATATTGAACGCCGCCCGCGCTGACGACCGATCCGTTGCCCAGAGAGTCCTTGTGCTCAAGCGCGCCCCCTAGCACATAAGAGAAGATCTCAGCGTTTTTGTGTGGGTGCTGCCCAAACCCCTTACCACCCGCAACAAGATCATCGTTGATGACACGTAGATTTCCAAATCCCATATGCTTAGGGTCATGGTAATTTCCAAAGCTGAAACTATGGGCTGACTTGAGCCAGCCAAAGTCGGCCTGCCCGCGATCGTGGGCGGGGCGAACGGTTAAACTCATGCCACCTTGTTGGGTGGTGTTTTGATCAATAGTCATGTTGCTAATCTTTCTGAGGCTATCGGGTTTGTTGCGACCTTGCGTTGGGCAAAGGCGCGGCGCTTGCTTAATCGGGCAACGGGATGAATTCGCCATTGTCGGTTGGGGGCAATTGGAAACGACCATGTTCCCAGTCACCATCGGCCCAAGCGTCCTTGGCGGCTTCGATCTTCTCTTTAGAAGAGGCGACGAAATTCCACCAGATGTGGCGTGGGCCGTTCAGTGTTTCGCCGCCTAGCAACATCAGCCTTGCACCGGTCGGACCGGCTTTGACAGTGATCGCATCTCCGGGACGGAACACCATCATTTGACCGGATTGAAACGTGTCGCCTGCAACCTCAATCGAGCCATCGGTCACGTAAATGCCGCGATCCTCATGGTTGTCGGGCATTGGCAGCAAGGCATCGGCTTCCAGGGCCGCATCCGCGTAAAACATCTCGCAGAATGTCTTCGTCGGAGCACGTTCACCCCAAGCATTCCCAAGAATGAGACGAACGTGTTTGCCGTCGCCTTCAATGAAGGGAAGTGCGTCCTCTTTGTGATGCTCGAAATCTGCATCCATGTCTTCAGCTTCCTCAGGCAGCGCCACCCATGTCTGAATGCCGAACAGGCTACTAGGGCCTTTGCGGGTCTGGGCACTTGTGCGTTCTGAATGCGTGACGCCGTTACCGGCGATCATCCAGTTCACCTCGCCGGGGTAAATCATCTGGTTGGTGCCAAGGGAATCTTGGTGCTGAAACTCTCCCTTGTAGAGATAGGTCACCGTTGCCAAGCCGATATGGGGATGCGGACGCACGTCGATGCCTTGTTGTGTGATAAACTCGGCCGGACCCATTTGGTCGAAGAACACAAAAGGACCGACCATTTGGCGTTTGGCTGACGGAAGGGCGCGTCGGACCTCAAAATTTCCAATATCACGCGCCCTCGGGACGATCAATGTTTCGATCGCATCGACGTCATCTGCACCGGGGCAGATTGGCTCAATTGAAGGATTCCAGCTCATAACGTAATTCTTTCATTCATTTGCAACGGTCCAGTCATGGCGCGCGTTGTCTTGATCAGTTGATCGACCGTAGCCTTAACCATCTGAGACTGCCGTTCGTCATTCAGCCCACCTGAATCATCAAATGCGCTCACCCCATTCGATATGGCGACTTGATTTGGCACGACCGTTACGCCGATATTACCCACCATCATGCGCAGCGCGACAAGACCCCGCAAGCCGCCCAACGCGCCGGAACCGACCGAACCTAGGGTTGCCACCTTGCCATTGTACGCCCAAAGAGAGGGCTCATTCTCGAAATGGCGGCGCGATATTCAATCCAGAGAGTTTTTCAACAACGGCGAAAGTGAGCTGTTGTATTCCGGCGATGCAATGAACAATCCATCAGGGTCGACGAAGAGCTGTTTCAGCCGCTTTGCGTTTTCGGGCAGACCAGAGTCGCTTTCGAGATCACAGCTGTAGAGGGGCATCTCAAAGTCTTTGAGATCGATCAGGGTAACATCGATGTCCGCGTCTCGGGCAATGCTCGCAGCCAAGATTGAGCGTTTTTTGTTGGTCGACGCGGTCCGCGCGCGATCAAGAACATAATAAGTTTGGGCATGGTCTTGGCTTTCTGATTGCGCCTAGGGGGTCGCACTAGGCCTTTAAGATCTGCGGGACAAAACCGTCGATTACTGGCAGTTTGCGCAGAGCGAACGGGCCACTGCCCTGGAGGGCAACTGCGACTGCAAGTAACACCAGCAGTAATGGGAATTCCCAGCCGCCACCTTCTGCACTGAACACCCAATTGTTGCCCGCATGCACCCAGAGCGCACCCAGCAGCATCGGGATCGAGAGTAGCGAGGCCAGCCGCGTATAGAGCCCCAAAAGGATCACTGTCCCCCCCGCGATTTCGGCGAAGATCGTCAGATATGCTGCGATTGGCGGCAATCCGAGGCTGGCAAAAAAGCCGACCGTTCCAGGAATGGTGAAAACCAGCACCTTCAAAAGGCCGTGGGCCAAGAGGATGCCGCCAAGGGAGGCGCGGGTAATGAATGCGCCGTAGTTTGGGTTGGTTTGCTTTGTCATTGTTTTGTTCCATATGTGCTTGGGTCTGTTGAAGGATAGATTGCATACCGCCATAGATTTGATAATACTTTCTTTTGGAAGATCACTCATTCCATTAGGTTGATAGTGTAGATGGATCATGTTTCCCGCGTCGGCGTCTTTATCGCCGTTGTAAAAGCGCAGAGTTTTGCAGGTGCTGCGCGGGCGTTGGGCATTACCAGTTCGGCAGTATCCAAGCAGATCCAAAACCTTGAGCAGGATCTGCAGGTCAAGCTGCTCAACCGCACAACGCGAAACGTCTCTGTTACTGAAGAAGGGGCGGTCTATTATGAACGCGCTGCCCGCGCGTTGGAGGATTTGCAAGAGGCGCGAGAGCAGATTTATGATTTGAAATCGCGTCCAAGGGGACCGTTGAAGATCAGTTTTCCGCAGAGCCTAGGTATCAAATATTTTGGACAAGCAATTGCATCTTTTGCGGCGGAATATCCCGAGGTTGAGCTGGATGTGAGCCTAGATGAGCGCTTTGTCGATATCGTGAATGAGGGATTTGATCTGGCGGTGCGCATTGGTTCACTTAAAGATACATCCCTTATTGCACGCCGAATGGCATCTTGTCCGTTTGTGATATGCGCAAGCCCTGGTTATCTCAAAAAGCAGGGCACACCTAAAATGCCCGACGATCTTGCGCACCATAATGTGTTGGCGTTCACCGGAAATAGCGGACTGCACGAGTGGCGTTATCAGGACGCGACTGGCCAGCACGGCCAAGTCGGCTTGCGTGGAAACTTCAAATCTGATTCCGGGGATATACTATGTCGTGCGGCATTAGAGGGCGTCGGCATCGCCATTCTTCCCGTTTTCTACGTTGCCGAGCATATCAAAAACCAAGAGTTGCACGCGGTGTTATCTCACTATGTGACATCGCCCAAACGGGACATCTACGCCGTCTTCCAACCAAACCGCTTTCAGTCCACGCGGCAACGGTTGTTCGTGGATCATCTGGTTTCGACTTGCAAACAACTGCCGTGGGAAAGCTGACGCAACAACGATAGAAATGCCGGGGTGTTTAGCTGGCCGAAACTCGACATCCATTTTGGAGAGATCGCAGTGAACGGCGGCTATAAGACCAAAAAATGCTAATCTCAACTTGGCCTTGAATGACGACTTACAAGACTTTGAACACATAGACCTTAGAGGTGACGTCAGGCTCTATAAAGTAGTAGGAGCGAAATATCAGTGACTGATCGACCATTTTCCAAGCGCCGGTTTCAGAAAATGCGTCGACCGCCTGTTTCAGCTCTTGCTCTGGATATGGTTCGGCACGGATGTTGAAAATAATGTGGCCGCCGGACCGGGTAATACGCATAAACTCGTCCATACATTTTCCGGAAGATGATGACCTAGATCGTGCTCGTAAACCCGCTGATAGGCCGATATTTTCTCGGCGAATTTGAACATTTATGGAGATGGATCAGAGACTGCGATGTTCTGAAATCCCACGAGATCCAACAAACCGCCAACGATCCAGGTGCCACAAGCGGCGTCATGGATAGGCCCGTCATCAGGGTCGACATGGGGCGCGATCATCGCACAGCCATTGGTCGAAACCTTGTATCCGTTGCCAAGGTTTTCGGCATCATAGCCTTCCGCCCAACCATCATAGGCAGAGCGCGCGACCTCAGCATTTTCCAAGCCATTAAAACTTCCTTAGCTTCTGATTGCTTTCGGTCTTGGCCGTCATTGTGCCGCATCTTTCAAAAAGGTCAGCCACCTGTTGGGGCTAGCAAACACCGTATCCCAACTCTTCCATTTTTTCAAAACCAGACGTTGGATCCGCTGCTGCGAACAGCGGTTCAAAGTTCCGCATGGCGGACTTTAGTGCGGCCGGCAGCGAAGGCCCGCTTGGAGCCCAAACTAGACATCACAGGTCTCGGCTTGCTACGGTGTTCCAAAGAGACGAGCAGTCATTCACAAGGGCGGAGCTCCAGCAAACATGTCCACTGATACAGCCATTCTCGCTCCGGCAGGTCGAACCTATCGTGGCGACATCACTGATCCCGACCGCTGGGCTACCTGGAAGCCAAACAAGGGCGATATCTTGGTCTGCACCCCCCCCAAATGCGGCACGACTTGGACGCAGACAATCCTTGCCATGCTCGTCAACGGAGGGCCGGACCTGCCCCAAAAGCTGCCAATCCTGTCACCTTGGGTTGATGCCGATTTAGGAATTTCGGCCAAAGAGGTCTCTGTCACGCTCGCCGGGCAGAAAGGACGGCGGGTCGTCAAGACGCACACCCCTGGCGATGGCTTTCCGATTTGGCAAGATGTCGTCGTCATTGCTGTCTATCGCCATCCGCTCGACGTGTTCTTTTCGTTGCGTAAGCATGCCGCAAACATGAAGAATGCCGAGGAAGATCATATCATGCGCGCGCCAATTCCGCAGGCGATCCGTGCATTTCTTGAGGGCGCGTCAGACGTGAATGATTTTGATCGTGATACGCTCGCGACATTGGTCCACCATTATACGGAAACGGTTCTCTCAAGAAGATTTCCAGACCTCCGGCTTTTTCACTATTCTGACATGATACGGGACGGGCGGACCACGGTAGCGAGGCTGGCTAAAGCGGCTAATATTGATGCCGACGCCGCCTTATTGGATGCTGTCACCGAAGCGACAGCTTTTGGTGCGATGAAGGCAAACGCAGCGAGCTATGCGCCCGTAGGTGGCACCGGGTTTTGGATTTCTGATGAAGGTTTCTTCGATTCCGCCAGCTCCAAGAAATGGGAAGGCCAACTGAGTGAGGATGAGATCGAACTATATCACGAACGACTGGCCAATCTGATCCCAGACAATCGGGCACGGGCCTGGTTGGAGAGCGGAGACGGATAGAGAACCGTAGGTTTGTTTTGTCTTGGGCATGAAATTCAAAGGTCGTTAATTCCCGCTTAGCAGACCTTGGTGAATCCCGCAGCAAAGGTCGGCTTTGAGCGGCGGTCACAATTGATCGACGCAACACTTGCATTGAAACGCTCGGCGGCGGTTTCGTATCCCAGCGTCATTCGGGTCGTTCGTTAAGCTGTCTGGGCGACAGCACTCAGCTTGGCTTCCCTATGTGTCAACAAATCCGTCCCTTTTTGGAAGTAGGCCTAGCTGGCCCGAAGCTGCATATTTGGGCTTTTGAGAGAACATATGCGAAACAGGTCGCTGGTTGACGGGCTGTCCTGATGCAGGACGATGCTATCGTCTGAAGGTGTCATGACGGAGCAAGCATTTGCCACTATTTGGGGGCTTTCCTATTCCGATTTCGAGTTTCTGAGCCGGTATGGAGCGAGTTCCCGGGTCATGGTTGCGTGCCAGCTGCTTTTCTTTCGCCAGCATGGCTATTTTCCTGAGGACCGTTCTGCGTTTGATCCTGATGCGATCGAGTATGTTGCTGATCAAATTGGTATTGAAGACTGCCTTGCTTATAGCTTTGCCAGCGATAATGCCCGCCGCCAGCGTGCGGGCATTTTGGGTTTCCTTGGAGTCCGCCGGGCATCTGAGCGTGATCGCGCTAAACTTCAGGCATGGATGGGGAAGCACCTTGGCGGTCGCGACCTGAACTTGGCGGATTGGGTTGAGCGCGGCTATGCACAAGCCTGTCAAATGGGTGTTTTTGTTCCTTCGGAGCAAATCATGGAGCGCCTGGCCCGCGCGTCCCGCCGTGATTTTCGCAAAGGTTTTCTGGCGCAAGTGGGATTACAGCTATCGGTCGAGACTATTGAGCAGTTGGAATGGGCGCTCTCTGAACCTTTGGCGGAAACGGGTTTTCAGCGGCTGAAGGACGATGTTGGTGCCGCATCGTTAGACAGCGTGTTGCGGGCGGCGCTGAGGGTGTCCTTTTTCGAGGGGCTCAATCTTCCGCTTGATATTCTAGTTGGCGTTGAACGCTGTTGGGTTTCGCGCCTGGCACGGTAAGTCGAGGGCGAAACCGCCTCAGAGATGCGGCGCCATGCGCTTGAGCGACGGTTGGGCCTTCTTGCCATCTATCTGATGCATCGCAAATCACAGCTGACCGACGGTCGGATCGAAGATGTCATTTACCCTATCGCGGGCGCGGCCAGGCTACATGCTGTTATCGAAGAACATCGGACCAAGGGGACGCTGGATGCGCGCATCCAACAAGTCATGCGCAATTCTTATGCCAGCCACTATCGCCGGATCCTTCCGCCCTTGCTCAGCTCTTTGCAATTTCGCTCGAACAAAGCAATGTGGCACCCGATATTGACCGCCTTGGACCCGATTGTCCGGTTTGCGGAAGCTGACTGCCGGGTTGTTGACGAAGACTACATTCCCTGTGGTATCATCCCCGGAACGTGGCGCAGCGCAGTCATCGATGAGAATGGCCGGGTCAGTGTTGTGTCCTTCGAACTCTGTGTGCTGACGCAGCTGCGAGAGCGCATCCGTGCCAAGGAAATATGGATAGAGTGCGCGGACCGCTACCGTAACCCCGGTGAAGACCTGCCCAGAGACTTCTGATGCGCGCCGGGATACCTACTACGCTGATCTGGGCTTGTCGCAGGATGCGAAGAGCCCAGTAGCAGGTGTGAAAGCAGAATTGGAACGGGAGCTGCACCTGCTGAATACAACCTTGCCCGACAATGACAAGGTGCGCCTGAGGTGGAGTGGAGAGAACCCTATTTCGCTTACGCAGTTGACGCCGGTTCCTCAGCCGCCCGGCCTGGGTGCGTTGAAGGCCGAGGTCGCCCGAGCATGGCCAATGACGGGCCTACTTGATGTTCTGAAGGAAACGGCCCTCGACACCGGTTTCTTGAACGGCTTTCAAACCTCGGCCAGCCGGGAGGCGCTTCCTCCGACACTTCGGGATCAGCGCTTGCTGCGCTGCCTCTATGGTTTGGGCCCGAATGCGGGCTTGAAACGCGTAGCCGCTGGTTCACCCGATGTCAGCTATGATGAGCTCTTGCACATTCGGAGGCGGTATATTGATCCTGCTGCTTTGAAGGCGGCCTGTGCGCAAGTTTCCAATGCGACGCTTGCAGTCCGAAATCCAGATGTCTGGGGACCGCCAGGCACGACTTGCGCAGCGGATTAAACCAAGTTCGGGGCGTGGGATCTCAACCTGATGACCGAATGGCACGCACGCTATGGCGGGTGCGGCGTCATGATTTACTGGCATGTCGAGCGGCAAGCGACCTGCATCTATTCCCAACTGAAGCGCTGCTCATCCTCTGAGGTCGCCGCCATGATCGAAGGCGTTCTGCGGCACTGCACGGATATGGAAATCCAAAGACAGTATGTCGACAGCCACGGCCAAAACGCCGTTGGCTTTGCCTTCTGTCACCTTCTGGTCTTTGAGCTTGCACCCCGCCTGAAAGCCATCGCGCGTCAGAAGCTTGCCCTTCCCAGTGCGGGCATGCGAGGGCAACTGACCAATCTGCTGCCCATCCTGTCAGGTGTTGTTGATTGGGACGAAATTGAACGTCAGTATGACGAAATGGTCAAATACGCGGCGGCCAGCCAGCACGGGACGGCGGACCCTGAGGCCATCTTGCGCCGGTTCGCACGTTCAGATGTGATGCACCCTACCTACAAGGCGCTCGCCGAACTGGGTCGCGCCATCAAAACGATCTTCCTATGCCGCTATCTGCGCTCTGAGGCGTTCCGTCGGGAAATTCACGAGGGGCTGAACGTCGTCGCGAACTGGAACAGCACCAATAGCTTTGTGTTCTTCGGCAAGGGCGGTAAGATCGCCACTAACCGTTTGCGAGATCAGGAAACCGCTGCCCATGCGCTACAGCTGCTGCAATCATCTCTGGTCTACGTGAACACCCGGATGATGCAATCCGTCTTGCGCAACCCCGACGTGGTCGCGCGTCTGTCCCCCGAGGACTATCGCGGCCTTTTCCCGCTCATACACCTCCACATCAACCCCTATGGCCGGTTCGAGGTCGATCTGGAAAAGCGGATCGATTTCGAACCCATGGCCGCATAAAGGCACTCATGGCGAAGAAAGAACCCCAAGTCCTGCGTTTGAAAATCACCCTTGGGCATGTCGACCCCGCACCGTGGCGTGAAATCGAGATCCGGTCGGACAAGACCCTGCCGCATCTGCATGACGCCATTCAGGCGGCCTTCCTGTGGAACGACATGCATCTGTGGGATTTCGAGATTGGCGACCGGAAATACCAAATGAAAAGCGAAGAGTTCTGGATCGAACCGATGTTCGGCCCGCCTTTGATGGAGGTCACCACGAAGAGGCTGGACTTCTTTTTGAACAGCAAGGTGCCGCCTGTGATCTATACCTACGATTTTGGGGATGACTGGGTGCATCGCGTCGAACTCGTTTCAAAGCGTTCGGTTGAGCCGAATGAACTGCAGCCACGTTTTGTTGCTGGTCAGTGGGCAACACCACCGGAGGACATTGGAGGCCCGCCAATGTACGAGGTCTTCAAGGAGGCACGTGCAGATAAAAACCACGCGGAACATGAATGGGCCAAAGAGGGTGGATACGTCGATTGGGATCACATCGAGATCCATGCCGACGCTATCGCCGAACAATTCTCCAAACTGCAGAAGCAGAAAATACGACGAACCTCACACTGGGTTCGGGAGAGATGAAGTGTCATCATGGGTATACCCATGGGGACACCTTCAATGACACTAGAGCAATCCACTTTTGTGTTCACTTTGGGCCGATTTCTCGATAATGAACAAGCCATGTCGAGGGCACACCCAAAATGAACACTTATCAGGCCAAAATCGGATATGCGCAGACCTCGACTGCGGATCAGAACCTCGATGCGCAGATTGCCGCCCTGAAAGCAGCCGGGTGTGGCATGGTCCGCACCGAGCAAAAGAGTGGTGCTAGCCTTGAGGGGCGGGCCGAGCTTAAGACGATCCTCGACTTCATCCACTCAGGTGAGACTCTGGTGGTCACCCGTATCGATCGGCTGGCCCGCAGCCTCAGTGACCTGCAGACAATCGTCGCCCAGCTGAAGTCCAAGGGCGCGCATCTGGCCGCAACAGAGCAGCCAGTGGACACCTCAAACGTCACGGGAAAGGCCTTCTTTGACATGCTCGGTGTTTTTGCCGAGTTCGAGACAAATCTGCGGCGTGAGCGGCAAGCCGAGGGCATTCTCGCTGCCAAGCAGCGTGGCGTGTATCGCGGCCGCCTCCCGAAAATCGATATGGCCACCATTCAGGCGAAGCTGTCAGAGGGCATGTCGCCTACGGAAATCGCACGTGACATGGGAATATCGCGGGGCACTGTTTATAAAGCAAAGGCTTTGATGTGAAAAAAAACAAGACAAAGCAGCGGCCTCCAGTGGCAAAGCCACCGGCCCAAACAAACACAAAAGTACCACCCCCGCGCAATCTGACGCCCCCGCTCTGTGAGAAACTGCGCCGGGACATGATGCAAGCGTGTCTAAAGGTGGCGGAGACGCACGGGTTGACGGTTGAAGGCGGGGAGCTGAGTGACATCGACTTGCGTCATGGTTTTGACATCAGCTTCCGCGTCGGTATTCCGATGCCAGACGGCGCGATCTATTCCCCGGACAAAGCCCTTTTTGAAGTCCTTGCTCCACATTTTGGCCTTGAACCATCTGACTATGGACGGCCCTTCAGATTGCGTGGAGACCTCTACCGGATTGTGGCAATCAATCCCAACAGACCAAAGTACCCGATTAGCACTGAGCGTGTTTCCGACGGGCGCGGGTTTAAGATGCCAGCCGAAACCGTCGTAATGTATCTGCAGAACTCCAGCGCCTGACTGTTCACATATTGTTTCCGTCGGAGCCCAAATATGCAGCTTCGGGCCAGCTAGGCCAAGTAGTGTCGCATCAGACGATTGGTATTTTCACGAACTGTAGCTTTCCCTCGATCGCAGGCGCTCCATAACGGCTGACCAAAGGGCCGGCGCTGTGCGCTCAAAGCTTCTCTTCCGTCTCACGGTTGATCGGATAGCCGCTTGCCGGGCCTTTAACCGGCTGAACCAGCATCCGGTCGAGCCACAGTTCGCGCCTTGTGCGAAATTGCTCGATCCCGATCGACATTCCCTCATGCCCTGCTGCCGGCTGCGCCTTGTACGTGCCGAGTAGCCTGTCCCACCAAGGGAGGTTAAAGCCAAAATTACTGTTCGTTTCTTCTGGTCGGATCGAGTGATGGACGCGATGCATGTCAGGTGTGACCACGATCAAGCGGAGGACTCGGTCCACAAGCGTCGGCAGCCGGATGTTGGAGTGATTGAACATCGCAGTTGCGTTCAACAGAACCTCGAAGATCAACACCGCGACGGCGGGTGGCCCCAATGCCACGACCACCGCCAACTTGATCCCCATCGACAGCAGAATTTCGACCGGGTGAAAGCGCAAGCCTGTGGTCACGTCAAACTCGAGATCCGCGTGATGCATTCGGTGCAACCGCCAGAGCGCGGGGACAGCATGGAACATCACGTGCTGTAGATAGATGACCAGATCAAAAACGATCACAGAGACGAGGATTGCACCCCAGCCGGGAACGTCGATGATATTAAACAGACCCCAGCCCTGGCTCTCTGCCATCACCGCCAATCCGACCGCAAGGATTGGAAAACTTAATCGCAACAAGATCGTATCAACCACCACTAATGCCAGATTGTTCGTCCAGCGGATCAATCGTGGGATTTCCTGCCGTCGCCGCGGCGCAGCGAGTTCCCAAGAGGCCATCACCACCAAAACGCCTAGAAACACCGCAAGGCGAAGTTGCGGTTCGGCGGCAAGAATGGACTCGGTCATTGGCATTGTCGGAGCTTCTGTGTTGCGGTCCGCGCGGCGCGGACTTCAGGTCACGGTGAACTGACCCATCATACCAGCATCTTCGTGTTCAAGGATATGGCAATGGAACATGAACGGTGTCTCGCGGCTGGCGGGTTGGTCAAAACGGGCGAGGAGATCGGCTTCTCCCGGAACGAGCACAGTATCCTTCCAGCCGATGTTTTCCGGTCGTGGCGGCGCACCATTCTCGCTCACCACCCTGAACCGGACGCCATGGACGTGGAGCGGGTGGGCAAGCATCGTGCTGCGAACATGCCAGCGTTCGACGGAACCGAGGGCGACTTCGAAATCTATACGGCGCATGTCGAAAGGACGCCCGTTGATCGCAAAGCCACCTCCTCTCATCATCCTACCCATGCCCATATCCAGCGAGACCTGCCTGGTGTTTACCTCAGCTCCCAACAGGTCTTCGAGCACACCGTCCAGTTGCTCTGGCAGGCGGCCGATGCGCGTAGGCAGCGTCGTATCGGTCGCGAACTGCAGAATCCCATAGGACTGGCCCGGATCGCTCATCAATATGGGAGCGTCGCCACCCGAAAAATCGACAAGGATCTCCGCCCGTTCGCCCGGGGCAAGGCGAAGCGTGTCCAGCGCTACCGGCGCTGGCAGGAAGCCGCCATCTGTTGCCACCAGATGCATTGGGCGCGCGTCATCGAAGAACAGCGTGTAAATGCGGGCGTTCGAGCCGTTGAGCAGACGCAAGCGCGTGATCCCTTTTGGCACGACCGCCGTTGCGCCTGCCTGGCCGTTTACGAGCATCCGATTGCCGGAGAAGCCGTGCATCACGTCCATCCTTGAGGCGGAATAGACCATTCGACCCGCCGCATCGAACCGGCGGTCCTGCAGAACCAGCGTTAAATCGTCGATGCCGTAGGCAGACGGCAGGCCGCGAGCATCGTCCTGCCCGTCCCTCACGTGGATGACCCCGGCCAGCCCAAAATACACCTGCTCTGCAGTTTGTTCGTGGATATGCGAGTGATACCAGACCGTTGCCGGATCCTGCGCAATTGCTATCTCAGGACGCCATGTCTCGCCGGTCGCAATAGGAAGATGTGGTCCGCCGTCATGCTCTCCCGGCACCAAAAGACCGTGCCAGTGCGCGCTGATGGGATCACCGAGCGTGTTTTTCACCTCAGCGGCCAGCTCGCCGTTTTGAACGACGATGGTCGGCCCCAGATAGTCCTGATTGAACCCAGCCGTGGGCGTAGTGGCGCCTCCGAGAAAACTGGTGCTCCCGGCGCTTGTCGTCAGAGCCAAGCGACCGGTCGCCCGGGTGTCGAGAAGCGGCGGCATCGATAGACGCGTCAAGGGAGCCTTTGATTGGGCAAAGGCGCGCCGGGTGGGCAGCTGCGAAAGGGCCCCCGCGGCCCCAAGCATTGCGGACGATGAAGTCAGGAAGTGGCGTCGTTTCATTTTGGCCTTTCGATGCCGGGATGGGGTTATGAAGATGCAAAAATCCTCGAGATGGGTCCTTAATAGTCAACACATTTCACAATTTTGACCGCAGTTCAGTAGGCGGCAAAAGGGGCGGCCCCAGCCTAGACAGGCGCTGGGGAAACTCTGGCCGCAGATTCAGATCAGTCAGCCAGCAATTTCTTGCGTTCCTCGAATTCCTTGGAGTCGATCTCGCCCTTTGCGTACCGTTCCTTGAGAAGCACGATAGCCCTGTCATGCGCAGCATAACCGTTTCCAGCCAGTCCGGGCCCGCCGAACTGCCGCATAAGATAGATGACCCCCACAACGATTCCGACCAAGATCAGAATCATAAAAACTGGCCCGAGAAACATGCCAAAACCACCTCATTGGCTGTCGCCCCACATCATGCCATGTTCGTGAGCATACGAACCGTAACGGTCCGGGATTTCCCCGACCTGCGCCATGCCAGACGTGGCGGCAGCGCCGACTAGGGCTGTCAGGCTCGCAATTGTCTTGAACTTCATCTTATAGCTCCTCTTGCATGGGATTCCCTCTAACCACCTGTTTCTCATACAGAGAAATCAGCGCGCGATTCCTGATCTGGATCAAGTCGGCAGTTCCGAAATCCGATATCGTATTTCGAGGTTTTCCAGGCGCGGATCCGATCCCATGGCGTCGATGCAGGCGATAAAAAATCCAGAGCTGCACGCGGTCACAGGTCAGGTTCGCGATCTCCCAAAGAAGGCAGTAGAGGCTATCTGAAAACAGAAGTTTCGGAGCGAAGGTGGAAAGCGACCATACATTCTGACCGCCAGGCGACTGATCTCCGGGCTGCTATGAAAGTACTTGAAGGGGTCTTTTTCGTCATGAGCAAAGGCTACGAAACCGCCCTGCCCGCCTCAACAAAATTTGTTCTGACAATGCCCACAGGCGTTCCCAACACCCAGGTGCGATCAAATCTCAACTTCGTTAGGGCGAGCCCTAGACAGCCTGATCACTCGTCTTTTGCCGTTCTGCGCTTTCCTAATAATGCCGGCGTAAGAGTACAAAGAGCGCAGCTAGGCGGCGCCGCTTTGGCGGATTGTTTCGTTAGGCTACGTTGATCTACATCAGCGCAAAATGCGGAGCAGTCACTTATAATGAGGTGTGCAGATGTGCGCGCTCAAACGTTTAACCTTTGAAAGGGTAACAATATGAAACCGCTGACAACATCGCTTGCCGTTCTAGTCGTATCTCTTGCTGGCTCAGCATTTGCTGAGGGTGATCTGAGCCGCGCAAATGTCATGGACGTCGTGATCGAGATGGGGAGCAACGACGACGGTATGTATTTGAAGCCTGACCACTACGAGTTTGTAACCGGACAGGCGTACAAGCTAATTTTGACCAATGTCGATGAAATCAAACACGAGCTTGCGCTGAATGAGATGGGCGAGCGAATTTTTACCCGCAAGGTTGAGATCGCTGACGAGAACGGCGACCTGTTCGCAGAAATAAAAGGGAGTATCCGGGAGGTGGAAGTTGGTGCCGGAAAGACAGTTGAGTGGTTCATAGTGCCGATACAAACCACTGACGAACCGGTTGAGATCACATGCGAGATCCCTGGCCATCTGGAAGCAGGCATGCGTGCGAGCGCGATGATCAATTAGCAAGCTGCGTTTTGAATAACTGCAACTTAAAGTCTTAAAAAATCAGAAAGGGCCTATTTAAACTTGGGCCTATTCTTCCAAGCTGCGTACTTCGGACAATATCAAACGCCTTGAACCGACAGCGACTGTTGCTCCAAATCGCGTTCTACTCAAATGCACAAATGTCGGGTTGTCCGCTTAGCGAACCTCCGCGCTCTGGGCGTCGGCCGATTGAAATCGCCGCGCTATCCTACAAAATTGCTGAAGAGCGACGTAGGTTAGTGACCGTCGGCAGAGTTTTTGGGTCCAAAGTGGCCTAAACTAAGAGAGTGTCTTGCTCATCTGGTTGATTGCATCATGCGGCGCGTGGGCGGTGATGCAATCGGCGCGGTTTACGGGCGTCTTTCGTTTGATCTTTTCCTTTTGTTGTAGAATGGCTTTGTCAGGTCCGAAGCAGACGTCAGACGGTGTGACGTTGACCACTACTTTTTTACACCGAACGTGTTCGTAAAATGAGACAGGACCGCACTTAGGAGGCGCGCAAACTCTAGAGACATACGGCTAGGCAGAAGATTATAGTTTCTAAACTAGGACGAGCGTTAGAAACTCAGCGCGGCGCCGTCAGCACGTGGATCGGTTGCAGTCTCAACCAAGCCGTCTGAATGCAAAACAAGCGCACCTGCATGACCTGTCAAATCGCTGAATTCAGGTAGCAATTCAACATCATGCCCGGCATTTTTTAGCGCCATGACCAGATCGGGGTCAAACCTTGCCTCAAGCTTCAGGGATGTGGTGTCATCTCCCCATGTCTTGCCCAATAGCCAGCGCGGTGCAGTAATCGCCGCCTGTAAATCCATCCCGAACTGAACGTAGCGTGTAAAGACTGCCGATTGTGTCTGCGGCTGACCTTCGCCGCCCATCGTGCCATACGACATGACACGCCCGTCATTTAGAACGGCAATGGCGGGATTGAGCGTGTGAAAAGGTTTGCGCCCCGGGCCGACCTGATTGGGGCCTGGGCCCAGTGAAAAGCCAGCCCCCCTGTTTTGGAAAAACACACCTGTGTCTGGGCACGTCAGCCCTGAACCAAACTCCCAAAAAACGCTTTGGATAAAGCTGACAACGGTTCCTTCGCTGTCAGACGCCCCCATCCAAATTGTATCGCCCTGTGCGGGTTCATAGGGCCAAGACAACGCCTTTGCAGGATCGATCTGGGCGGCCATCGCATCGAGTTGGGCGGCCTCAAGCCAGTCTTGCGCATGGACAGCCATGTGGTCTGGATCACCCAGTTCCGCATTGCGCCGGATAAAGGCCTGTTTGGTGCATTCAATCAATCCGTGCAGATGATCAAATCCTTCGCCCTCGGTCACGCCAAGCCTGTCAAAAAGCCCAAGTATCATAAGGGACGCAACACCCTGTGTCGGCGCCGTCATGTTAAAAAGTTGCCCCTGTGACGTCTTCAGGGTCAGCGGCGTAACCTCTTGCGCTTGATATGCCGCAAAATCCGACGCGCGCAGCGGGCTGCCGTTTGCTTCAAGATAGGCGGCATGGGCGCGTGCGGGAGCGCCCTCGTAAAAGCTGCGCAACCCGTTTTGGGCAAGATGTTCAAGCGTATCGCCAAGGGCGTATTGCACCAGTTTTTGGCCAGCACGTGGGATAGCGCCATCAATCAGATAGGTTGCTGCAAACCCTGGCACATCATGGAGGCCGTTCAGTTTTTCTGCTGTGCAATTCGCCTGATTGCTGGTGACTGCGATGCCGCCTTTCGCGTGACCGATAGCGTCTTTTAATAGAAGCGCCAAAGGCAGCCTTTTGTCTTTCGCTACCAAGGACAACGCCTTGTCCCATCCACTGATAGTCCCAGGAACAGTCAGTGCCGCAAGTCCACCCCGTGCAGGGATACTGTCTGTATGGGTCTTCGACGCGTAGAATTCTGGCGTTGCAAGCGCTGCTGCGGTGCCGCAGGCGGAAATGCCGATAGGCGCTTTGCCGCGGCGCTTGATCACCCAAAACCCGTCGCCACCGATCCCGTTCATGTGGGGATAGACCACAGCGATTGTTGCGGCAGCTGCAACCATCGCCTCGATCGCGGTGCCACCCGCCGCAAGGATGTCGCGCCCCGCAAGGGATGCCGCGCGGTGCGGTGCAGTCATACCACCGCATAGGCCAAGTGAAGATTTCAACATGTCGTTGTCCCATTTTTAGGGACGCAGCGCGCCCCTTAAGTGCCTTAAAAGTATCCCTGCGAAACAAGGTTTTGCATGTCCGCTGTTTGCAATGACCACGCATCTTGTAGCACCATGAAGTCTTCGGTCCGCCACTATTTTCATCGCCTGTGATCGCGTTTGATGGAAAATGTGGAGTTTAGACGCGAGGCAATGCCCTATGCCGGTAGGTGGTCGTAAAAACAGGTTTAACCTTTCAGCCATCGTAAGAAGAAACATCAACTTAGATCCGATGATGTCTGAATTTTTACTGAAATTCTGGGGGCAGTTTACCAATGGATACCAACATTCCCGAAATCATGGCTGAGGTCACGGATGCCTTTCAAGCCTATGAGGCGGCCCTTACCACCAATGGCCTTGTCACATTAACTCAGATCAACTGAATTTGTTGGCATTATCACAGATTACGCAGCCACTATTTCAAACCATTCAGTGAATGCCTTGGCGCGCGTTTGATGGAGAGTTCTTCGGGAGACCAGATGGCGCTGCAAATTGAAATGGTTGTAAATGGCATCGTGGGCGGACAGAAGCCGTTGCATTGACCCGGGCGATTTGAACCGTCCCATTCGGCGTTCTCGACGTCGGGTTGGCCTCCTATCATGGTTTTGCAAACAAACCACTGCCGGGCAATGGATGTGAAACCTCTGCCTGATTGTTCAATCGAACGCCCGCGACATGAAGCTGGGTCAAACCAAGCTCTCGAAGTGCCGCAGAATATGAACCCAGTTTGTCAGTGACAATTTCATCCGGAATGTACATCTGCTTTTTCAGGAGTTTCCGCATGAGCTTAAGGGCCGTGCGCTTGTTTCGGCGAGATTGGGCCAGGACTTCAAGGACTTCGCCTTCATCGTCTACGGCGCGCCACAGATATGTCCGCTTGCCACCGATGCGGACAAAAACCTCATCAAGATGCCAGGTTCCCGACGGTTGAACTCTGCGGGCTCTGACGTTGGCGGCAATCGCCGGGCCAAATTTCAAAACCCATCGGCAGATCGTCTCATAGCTGACATCGATTCCGCGTTCGGCCAGCATCTCCTCAACGTCACGAAAACTCAACGAAAAGCGAAAGTGGAGCCAGACTGCCCGTTGAATTGCTGATGCCGAAAATCGGTAGCGTACGTAAGATAGGTTGCTCATTCAAACACAATTACCGGCCTTCTGGCCGATCGTCGAGTTAATGTGACAATGCCCTGCTGAGAGCCCTAACGTGCCAATGCCACGCGCCTATGGGATGTCCGCTCTGGTTTGCCCGGGGTCTCAGCAGCGTCCGCGCGTTCAGCCTAGCGTTCCCTACGCCAAGGTCACCAAGACAAACAAATAACCGGCAACCAGAAATCGGAAAATCAACAGAGGATTCCTACATCACAGTTCCCATGCGGGACGACGCCCCAGGGAGGGCGTGGAACATGGCGGCTATTGTGTAGCGACAGTCAAACAACCAACTGATCGCGGTTTCAACATTGCCACTCCACACCCAGCCAACCCCATCATGAGCCAGCGAGCTCGACGAGAACCAAGGCAACCTCAGACGCCAAACAGCCCGCAAAGCGGGATAGCATGTTGACAGATTAGAGAACAGAATAAGCCCAAGGCGGACTATCCCTTCTGACTGGCCTGTTCAATGGTTTCAATGACGCAGGGTATGGGCCAAAAAAACTCCGCCCACCCGCGCGGCTTCGCGAACTGGCTTCAACTATGTACCCGCTGGCTCGGTCATGATAGCGTCGTCGGTATGGAAAGAAGCGCTGAAGAACTTGCCCAGACCGCTCGACTGGAAGATTTCTACATGCTTTCCCGATCACCGGTAATCCAGAACGTCACCGATCAAGTCTACGGATGCGGCTATATCGGTCACAGTTATACAACCCGTTCTGAAGCTGATGAGATCATCGCTGAACTTGGATTGAATGCTGATTCCGCCCTTCTTGACTTGGGGGCCGGGGCCGGATGGCCGGGGCTGTATTTTGCGAAAAAGAGCGGTTGCACGGTTACCCTTTTGGACCTACCAGAAGCTGGTCTTCTGATTGCCCGAGAACGCGCGATTGAGGACGGCATGGCCAGCCGCGTCAAAACCGTCCAAGGTGACGCAACGAACATACCGTTTGATGCGGGCTCATTTTCAAACATCACCCACAGCGACGTGTTGTGTTGCCTGTTGTCCAAGAAACGGGTTCTCAAAGAATGCCGGCGGGTTATTCTGGACACAGGGCGCATGGCATTTTCGGTCATTGACGCTGCTCCAAATCTTTCGAAGCCGGGGCGGGCAAAGGCATTGGATGCTGGCCCTGAGTTTATGGATTCAAGACAACCATACAGCAGTATGCTGAGCGAAACAGGTTGGCGGGTCGTCTCGCAAACGGACCTCACTGCGGAACTTGAACTGGCGTACACGGCAATGATTAATGCGGAGCGCAGCAACGAGGCCGAACTGAGACGTCTGGGCGGCGATGACTATTATGACGACGGCCAGACAAATTGGGTCAAGAAGCTTTCGGCAGTCAGGGAGGGCCTCATCCGCCGAGACCTTTATATTGTGGCGCCGGCGTAGTCGTCTTTTGATTTCGTCTGGACGATTTCGCCACCACTGCGAATGTCCGCTTCGTCCCGTATTCTGTTGAAAAACTCTTGTTTATCTGTGGCCATGGCGCTGATTCAATTGGGAGTGGAAAGACCCTGCGGATTCAGATTGATCTCGGCCTATCTTTTTGCCTTCGTTGCAGGAGGATTTGTTATGAAAGTTCGTATCAGGATTGAAACGGAGTTTGGCTGGGGCGAGCGCCGTTCCCATGAGATTGGCGTCATTGAACGGAGTTCTATTGATGCGTCGGAAGATAGCCTTGGTATCAGCCTCGCCGAGGGCAAATCGATCTTGGAAGAAGTCCAGCGCGCGGTTCTTCAGGATCACGTGGAAGACATCAGCGAAGTAGAGCGGGCATGCCCACACTGCCAGGCGTATTTGCGTGTACATGATCGTCGTAAACGGCGGGTTGATACTCTTTTCGGTCGTGTGACTGTCGAAGCGCCTCGGATCCGGATGTGCATGTGCGGTTTGCCGGGCCTTCCCGAGTTCAAGGTGGGGCATTCTCCGCTTACGCGGATTTTGAGAGACAATGCCATACCTGAGCTTAGGAGGCTTCAAGCCGAGCTGGGAAGCCGGCATAGTTTTCGAGAAGCCGCGCACCTGCTGAACGAACTAACACCTTGCGCCAGCCAGAACCACGCAACGATCCGTAACCGACTTGCCTCGGTCGCCAAGGCTCTGGAAGAACGGTGCGACGAGGCACCGACGGGCACGGGTGTTCAATCAAATCCTTCCGAAGTGCCGGGTTTTCTAGACAGCGCATACGTTCGCTCACGCCCCGAATATCAAAGGCGAAACTTCGAAGTCATTGTGGGGTCTATTGAAAGCGAAACAGCTGAAAAACGGCGGTTTGGATTGAGCCAGATGGGTGCCGACCGCCCAACGGAATACTTGCGGTCCAACCTGAAAGCCGCTGGTTGGATGGATAGCGTTGCAGTGACCGTTTTTTCTGATGGCGATCCGGCACTGCCTCGCTTGGTTAAGAACGCGACGAGTGCTGATGTTCATCACGCTCTTGATTGGTGGCATATATCGGTGCGCATCAGGCATGTGGAGACAACATTCCAACCGCTGCTGTCACAAATTGAACCGGACGGCGCCGCAGAGATCGCCGCACTTGTTGAGCGACTTCGCTGGCGCATATGGCATGGCCAGATAGACCGCGCGCTCGATGCGCTTGACGATTTGTTCCGCTTTGCGATGCGAGCACGCGAATACACCTATCGTGAGTCAAACGATGCGGCGCTCTCGGCCGCCTCGCGCGCAATGGTTCTAAGGACATACTTGTGCCGCAACCTGTCAGCTATCGTCAACTACGGAGATCGACGTCAGCAAGGAAAAGCGGTCTCAACGTCGAGGGCAGAAGGTCTCGTCAATGAGATCGCCAATGTGCGCCTGGGAAAGAAACAGCGCATGAGATGGTCTCCAAAGGGGGCTCATCACGTTGCGATTGTCAGCGCCGCTGTCTTGGATGGAAGGCTCTCTTCAGGGCATCTGGCTGCGGCGTGATCCCCAGACTCCTTCCACCCCCTGTCCTATGCTTGTCATGCAAGCCCATGGCTTGCGTATCCGTTCAGGTCTCATGCGAAAACGGCGGCTGACCATACTCGGAAACGGTCCATTATGACCAAGCCCATATCGATCCAACCGCCGCCGGTGCCCGCCAAAATTGGCGTGGCGGGCACCGGCTCAATCTTCGCAGATCGATGGGAAAAGCATAAGACAGCCTAATGCGGAAACCTTCATAGATGTCAGTATAATACCCCAAGCCTGAGCACGCCCATTGCGACAGAGATGCGCCAAGCTGGGTTTGCTTTGTTAAGGACGAAAGACTACCGTCAATCATCTTCTTGGGAGGGCCACCATGAAAATTGCCGCTGTACAGCAACCGCCGGTCTATCTGGACAAGGCTAAATCCATTCAGCGCGCGGTTGAGTTAATGTCTGATGCCGCGAAGCAAGACTGTGGTTTGATAGTTTTTCCTGAGGCATGGCTTCCTGGGTACCCGACCTTCGTTTGGCGTCTGTCACCCGGAGCAGATATGAAAAAGACTGACGAGCTCTTTGCGCTTTTACAAGAGAACTCGGTCGACCTCAGCAAGGATGACCTGGCTCCCATTAAGGAAGCCGCAAAGGAACACGGTATTGTTGTCGTGATGGGTCATCAGGAACTGGATGGTGCTGTGAGTGGAAGCACCTTGTTCAACAGTGTGGCCATCATCGACGCTGATGGGAAACTTCTGAACAATCACCGAAAGCTCATGCCAACAAACCCCGAACGTATGGTGTGGGGCTTCGGTGACGGTTCGACGCTTAAGGTTGTAGAGACTGCAGTCGGGCGCGTCGGGGCCCTGCTCTGTTGGGAAAATTACATGCCCCTCGCTCGTTTTGCTCTTTATGCCCAGAACATCGACATATATTGCGCACCAACTTGGGACAGTGGCGCATCTTGGCTAGCCACGATGCAACATATTGCGCGCGAGGGAGGGTGCTGGGTCGTCGGATGCGCCACATCATTAGAAGCTTCCGATATTCCGGATTCGGTTATCTACCGCGACGAGTTGTTTCCTAATGCCGATGAGTGGATCAACCCGGGGGACGCAGTGATCTACCAGCCTTTTGGAGGGCCGCTTGCTGGGCCGATGCACAAGAAAAAAGGACTACTGGTCGCTGAGGTCGATGTTTCGGCCGCAAAAGCATCCCGCCGCAAATTCGATGTAGCGGGGCATTACTCGAGACCTGATGTTTTCAAGCTGACCATAAACCGTTCGCGTCAGTCTCCCGTATCCTTCGATTAGGTTGGCTTCGCGATGCGAACGTCTGTTCAAACCACCGCCAAAAGTGGGTGTTGACCGAAGTTGTAGCGGTCGGTCAATCGGGTAAAACTATCGCGAGCAAGCGAACTACCCGGGTGCTTCAGGAAATTTTGATGCCGGCGGATTCCTCGATCTTTAAGAGACGCTTAAGACTCGTGGGCTTCCAGGTCTTTCCGAACTCGTAAAATCGTTCAACGCGCAGGTCTGTTTCCGGCAGAATGACCCATGGTTGCTTTGAACTTGTGTAGATGTGCACATCCGGTGGGAACTGGTCCGGGTCATCAAGCGTACCGACGCGAATGAACCGGATGTGCTTCCGCAAGCCGCCCATATTGTAGTTACTCCAAACCGCAACTTTGCATTTCTTGCAGCGAGTAATGTCCTGACCGGTGCCACTGGGCGTGGGAACGGAAATTTCCTCTTCAATGCCCGCGATAAGTTTGACGCGATCGGCCTCAAACAACGCGTTAATCGCAAAGGCAGAACCAGAGTTCTTTTGGCATCCCCGGCAATGACAGCCGTGCACGATTAGGGGGTCTGCCACCACCTGATAGCGCACATGACCACATGTACAGCCCCCTTCGTTGGTTTGAGTTCTCGTGTTCATTGCCATACTCTTTGCTTCGGAGCCGTCAGGCTATTGTGACTTCTAATGTTGAAGGAGTTTCGCCGCGACAGCTGTCGGCGACAGGCGAATGGGTCACAGCATAGTCTACAATCTCCCAGAGAATTTTTTCGCTAACGCCCGCAGCGCCTATTTTCACTCGGGTTCGTAGGCTCAGCGAACCAGCGCGAACCGATTGGTCTATACCGAACAGGCCGCGGTCGTCATCCACACTGTCCGTAATGACCTCAAGCGTGTCCAATGAAATCCCTAACTCAGCTGCACGTAAAGCAATTCTAGTGGCGTCACAGGATGCCAGTGCTGCGCGTGACAGCCAGCCCGGCGACGGCGCAGTCCCGCCACCGCCTATGGCTTGGGGCATGTCGGTTACGACCGACTGTCCATTGTCACCGGTAGCTCTGCAGCGCAGACCGCCCTCCATGACTGCCGTGATTGGTGGACTAGTGCTAAGCGCGTCCTTTGGGTTATCTTTTAAGAAGGCGATAACGCCGTTGACTGAATTCTGGATGTGTTCAACCGACATCGTATGCTCCTGTTTTGTTGTTAAGGTTCAGTTGGTGTCTTCTTTGGTCTCGATGGGGGCCATGACATGGGCGAGCGGGGTTTCTCCCCACATGACATAAGGGCCGCCAGCAAATGGATCTCGCGGCAAGTCGGCCAACATTTCCATGTTCGGGAATAGCATCATGAGGTGCGGCCCGTCTTGGACCCAAACGCCACCATCATTGGGGTCAGTTGCCATCGGGTTGTCGTTGTTCACTAACGCGTCGCCCTGCAGCATGTAGGATATCCCAACGACATCAGTGGAGAACTCGGTCCCGGCCGCGACAGAAGCCATCCACTTCATCCAAACGGGGTCATTGCACATGGGGTGCGTGTCGCCCGGGATTAAACCGACACCTGGCAGACAAACCCAGTCGCTGCTGCCTTCTCTAAGGATTGTACCATCCACGTCCATGATTGTCGCGTTGGCGCTAATGTCAGCCGGAGCCGCCGACATAGCTCTGGCGATTTTTTCGTCATTTGACTCGGCGATCGCTGCACCGGCCAGTCCACCTGTCGCAACAATCGCGAGCGCTGTGCCGATATTGGAGGTTTTCAAAGCTTTCAATCGTAGTTCCAATTCAGATACTCCCTTTCGAAATTCGTCTGATATGTCCCATCGGTCATCTGTCTAGACCGAGATTTGAGCGAACGCCGGAATGGTCGTGAGCAGGGCGCCACTTTTAAGTTCGCATCAGACGCATGCAGAATACCTTTCATCCTGAAGTCACGCCCTTCCGCTAATAAATTATTTTTGTTTGATTTTTCGGATGTGTCAGGTCATTTATTCTTGAGAGGTATTAAGTAAAACTTTA
>CAJQNG010000208.1 GCA_905479635.1 uncultured Boseongicola sp.
GCAAGTCACAGAACGCTGGCTTGGCCATTACGCACATTTGCCGGGCCAAGATGTGTTGACACTGACCCCCGCGAACAATGTCACAGCCGTCACAATAACAAACGGGCAGGGAATGACACATGCCCTGGCCGTGGCCGAAAACCTCATCCACAAACTTTTCGGGCCCCTCGGGTAAGGCGCCAGCAAGTGAATTGATTGACCGGGCCGGAACAACAGTTTTCCACCAATTTCAGTCCCGATAAGATCTATTGGCACACCCTCCAATCGGAGTACGAGATTGACGTTTCCGCGCAATCCGTTAGAACCAGCGCGCGAGAATTGGTATGCCCATCGTTGGCTCATAATGCCTCAATAGCTCAGCTGGTAGAGCAGGTCTTCGTAATTAGCGGGCCCATCCGCAATTGACGTTTTCTACCAGTCAGTTAGAACCGGCGCTCAAGAACTAGTAGGGCCATAGTAGGGCCGTGAATGAGAAGAATGCCGCTGTAGCTCATCAGGTAGAGCACATCATTCGTAATGATGGGGTAGTAGGTTCGAGTCCTATCAGCGGCACCACAATTTCCACTAACTAACTGTTAATCAATTGGTCGTAGTTTCGATCCCTACCGCCGAAGCCAAAATATCCAAACGATTACAAGAGAGTAACAAGCCGCCCCTAGGGCGGCTTTGACATTCTGCAACATCTCTGCAACATCGCTATTTGCGTAAGTTACGCGTAACAATGCCTCAATGCGCTTGGGTGCTCGGCGCTACTTGGTCACCTTGAAGATCTTTGAACGGTGGTGCGCAAGGCGTTCCCGATGCTTGTCCGTCAGCGATATTGGGTTGGCCCATCGAAGCTCATCCGCCGCTGAAACGCTTAGGGTTGGCGAGAACTCGGGTCGGCCACTATCGTCGAAGGTCACTAGGCCTCGATCGAAGGCAGCATCCCACAATGCCGACAATAGGAGTCCATTATGTACATCCAGGCGCTCGGCGTCGGAGGAGCACTCCTTCCAGGGAATGATATGAGAGGCGCGCAGCAAAGCGCGATCAGTTATACCCGTAAGTGGGCATCGGCCCTGCCAGTAGTCAATTAGGCGGTCTCTGAAGATGTTTTGGCCCACGCGCTGCACGACCAGCCGTTCGGCCTCAGTCGTTTTGGGCATCCCTTTCGTTCGGTGCAGGAACTCTTGCAGCGGGGCGTCTGGCAGACTGACGGCCAGTTCATACAAGCGTGGCATTGCGGCATAGAGCGCGGGTAGGGATATGAACCGGAACTGGGCAACACCTGGGCCGTCCACTTCCGCTCGCTCAAACCCGATCTCTGCCATAACGCCCGCATGGTCCACGGCCAGCACCCAACTGCCCGCGTCTTCATACGCAAGCCAGATCGAGCCCTGGGCGGTGGTCGAGCCAAAGCGCCGCCAGCCATCAACTTCGCCGTGCGTCCGGCGGAAACCGTTCTGGAATGCGATCTTGTCGCATTCCTGTTGTGTGACAAAAGACTGCGGCGCTTCGATCATCACATCCCCATCGCCGTGAAATCGCCGTTGGCTTCCATGCTGTTGCGATATCTTCGACGTCAAACTGCTCTAAGTTCTCACAGACTACGTTGAGCATCTCATCTAGTCGTTCGTAAACGTCTGCGCCTCTTCTCAATTGATGCACAGGTTCGATGGGAAGCACATCAGCATCATCTTCTGGGTCAGCCATATGTTGTTCAGCTGAAAGGGAGAAGGTGCCGTCCATTTGTCTTTCAAGGATGAACTTCCAAGTCCATTCATATCCAGCCAAATTGCTATCGCTGAAACTTAGGATTTCTCCACGCATTTTGCCCACCGCTCTTCTCCATCAAGAGACGGAGCAAGGCTACTCGGCGCTAGGCAGCGAGATCAAGGCACCGAACTCTTGCGGCATTCGCCGAATTTCTGGCTCGGGAGCTATAGGGATCAAAACGACTCGCCATTAGGCGTGGAACGAGAGCCCAGCACCCCGCTTACACCTCTGAGGCGTGCATGGGGCGGGGGTGTACAGGGTTTGCCGTGTTTACCGGGTTTCGTGCAGCCAGCGCACCACGCAGCAAGCGGTCAACATAAGGGCTCTTATGGGGAAAGCTTGAGAGGTGCCAAGTTTGAGCAAGTAGTTGCCTTAAAAGAAGCACATTTTGCATATGCTATTTGGAAGCCGCGATTTGAGGCAGAAGCTGCGCCTCAGCTCACGGCACGTCGACAAATTAAATCTGTCTATGATCATGAGAAAAGCTTTGCACTGCGCTGACTCAAGTATACCCAAGTCCAAGGCGCTTCGCCCATTCTTTCGGCTTGGATCGTCTTTTCTTCTCGCAACCCTCTTTGCTTTGGCGCCTAGCTTGGCGTTATCCCAATGCGGTGAAGGCGACGGTTCGTTTTTATGCTATGGTGAGGATGGGGCTGAATACAATGTAATCCGAAACGGGAATACCACATTCTTGGAAGCGATATCACCTTCAGGATCAACCTGGTCCCAGGAAAGTTATAGAACGGGTAACGTGATTGAGCATTTTGGCATAGGGGCCAATGGGAATACGTGGTTTATGACGCAGACAATCAACCCTGATGGCTCCCATACCTATGACGGCATAGATGCAAATGGTCAGCTTATTTCTAGTACCTGCGAAAAAAATGGAAATTGCTACTAGGTTTTTATTCCGGGCATTTGATGGATCGGGTGGTCGGCGCCCTCGGTCGCGCAGTAATTGACATAATGGACCTTACGCGCCGGGCCGGACGCAGCGAGGCAAAGCAGGCCAGTCACGCCGTGTTGGGTTGTTGCCGGGCCGACTCGCTTTTTACCCTTATTACACTTGTTTCGTTTATTACACTTGCGATCGTGCGGCCAGTAGCCATATATTCAGGTAACACAGGAGGGAACATTGGCATGACAGCGACAGCATCAGACGTCGCCCCGAATGAAGTTCAGGGGCTAAAAGATCGACTCCCGACCGCTGCAGAGACTGACAGCGCGGCGCATGCTGCGACTGCCATCGCGGTCGCAATGGAACTCGACGGAGGCTTGAAGATCTCCGGTGAGAACGGAGACGCTGTGCACATTGCCCCTGCGGTCGGTGAACTGATTATTGAGCTGCTAGGCCATGTAAGCGCCGGTAACATGGTTACGCTCGTCCC
Source organism: uncultured Boseongicola sp. (assembly GCA_905479635.1). Taxonomy (GTDB): domain Bacteria; phylum Pseudomonadota; class Alphaproteobacteria; order Rhodobacterales; family Rhodobacteraceae; genus Boseongicola. The sequence continues at coordinate 3,147 of CAJQNG010000208.1, forward strand.
GGTCAGCGCAATGCTTACAACCCAGCAAGCGGCTGACATTATGAACGTTTCTCGCCCCCACCTGACAAAGCTTCTCAAGCAGGGAGAAATTCAGTTTGAGGAGGTCGGAAAGCACCGAAGAGTACCGCTTCGAGCGCTCATGGAATACCGAGAAGACAAAGCAAAGCGACAAGAAGAAGCCATGCGGAAACTCTCCCGCCTCGGACAGGGGTATGACCGGGCGTGAGCCATATTGCCAACCCTTTTGTCATGTTACTCGATGCGAACGTGATGTATCCTTTCCGAACGCGTGATGTACTCTTCACGTTCGCACAGCAGGGCCTTTTCCGGGCGCGGTTCACCGACCAGATCATCGACGAATGGACACGGAGTCTGATCAGAAACAAACCTGATTTGGAAGAAAGCGTGATGGAGCAAGCTTCAGCAGTCCGCGAGGTCTTCCAAGAGTGCTTCGTTACAGGTTATAGACCGTTGATCGACGGATTAGTGCTGCCAGACCCGGACGACAGGCATGTTCTTGCGGCAGCCATTAAATGCTCCGCGCAGATCATCGTGACAGAGAACCGTAAACACTTCCCGAGCGAGGTCTTAGAGGCGCATGACATTGAGGTGTTGGGAGCCGATGACGCACTAGCCAATACGTTCGATCTTTTCCCAATCGACTGCGCGAGGGCACTGAGGACAGTCAGGCAACGGTACGACAACCCACCGTTTAGCCAGGCAAAATTTCTTTTGGACCTGACTAAATCTGGAATGCCAAAACTCGCAGCCATGGCCCGTTCTGCAATCGAGTATCTCTAGGATAACGCCATACGGTACGCCGATGGCATGCTGGGCCTGCTTACGTCAGCAAGCTCAATGCATTATGCTGAGTGGGGTAGAAAGGGTTGGGTGGAAATCGCGGGTGACAGAAAATAGCAACATAGAGGCGGAGCTGGCGCGGGTTCGAGCGCGTCTGGACGATCTCGATGCCCAACGGCAGAAGCTTCAGCGCGAGATGGCGTCCCTTGAGGATCGCCTCATCGCAGAGCAAGCGCCAGCTGTGAAACAGTCGGCCTTCGAGAACGCCCCCGTTACGAATGCCTCACCGTCGCATGAAAAGGTTGATTTATTTCGTCGACTGTTTGCCGGTCGGCCCGACGTATTTCCGGCGCGATGGGAAAACAGGAAAACCGGTAGCTCAGGATATTCACCAGCTTGTGCCAACGAATGGGTGAGGGGCATCTGCGGCAAGCCGAAGGTAAAATGTGGCGAATGCCCCCATCAGAAGTTTATCCCGCCGGACGAAAGCGTCATTGAAAAACACCTGCGTGGTGATGATGGCCGAAGCGGCGATTTTGTCGCAGGTGTCTATCCGCTGCTGCCCGGTGATACATGCTGGTTCCTGGCGGCGGATTTTGACAAGGCATCCTGGGCGGAAGATGCCAATGCGCTCCTCGAAACGTGCCGGTTGAAGGGAGTTCCCGCAGCGCTGGAACGATCAAGGTCGGGGAACGGAGGTCATGTCTGGATATTCTTCTCCGAACCAGTCGTAGCCCGTCTGGTGCGCCAGCTCGGGTCGGTCTTGATCACGGAAACGATGGAAAGGCGACCGGAAATCGGCTTTGCTTCCTATGACCGGCTGTTTCCAAATCAGGATATAATGCCGCTTGGCGGCTTCGGAAACCTGATCGCACTGCCACTCCAGAACACTGCGCGAAAGGCTGGCAACAGCGTCTTTGTGGACGCGGGCACGCGGCCATATGATGATCAGTGGGCCTATTTGTCTTCCCTACCGAGAATCTCGGCGGCAGCGGTGAGTGACCTGGTCGAAGCGGCGGAGCTTACCGGGCGGGTGTTGGGCGTCCGAATGCCCGTGGATGACGAACAGGCGAATGAGCCCTGGAAGATGTCGCCGTCACGCCGTAGCACGCCTCGACGCCTTGATGTTCCTGTTCCACCTACCATCAAGATGACGCTCGCAGACCAGATATATATCGATCGTTCGGAGCTGCCTTCGGCCATGATTGCCAAACTCGTGCGGTTGGCCGCGTTCCAGAACCCTGAATTCTATCGTGCGCAGGCGATGCGACTGCCGACATTCGGCAAGCCGCGCATTGTATCCTGTGCCGAACTGCATCCCCGACATGTCGCCCTGCCGCGCGGC
>CAJQNG010000209.1 GCA_905479635.1 uncultured Boseongicola sp.
ATGGTGCCCCCACACGGACTCGAACCGCGGACCTACTGATTACAAATCAGTTGCTCTACCAGCTGAGCTATAGGGGCACTTTTCTTCCTCTAATAAGTTCGCGAGCTTCGCGCAAGCCACTTTGATCACCTTTGTCGCATCGTCGTGCGTGCGACGAATATTACTGCCACCAAAGACACAAAAATGATCAGCAAAGCCGACGGTGCAGCATCGGCGATCCGCTCAAGGCTCGCTTGTTCGTAGCTGCGAGTGGCCAGAGTGTTGAAGTTGAACGGGCGCAGCAACAACGTCGCTGGCAATTCCTTCACGCAGTCCACAAAAACCAACAGCAACGCCGCAGCAACTGATCCTCGGATCAACGGCATATAGACCCGTGTCAACGCCCCGCCCGCGCTGTGGCCTAAGGTGCGCGCAGCCAGCGGCAAGCTCGGCGCGACACGTCCCATCGCCGCATCTGCCGCCCCCTGTCCGATAGCGAAGAACCGCACCGAATAGGCGTAAAGCAATACAACCGTGCCGCCGGTCAGGATCAAGCCCGGATCCCATCCAGTCAACGCCAAAACGCCGTCTGCAACCAAATTGTCCAGCGCCGCCAACGGGATCAAAAGCCCAATCGCCAGAACCGCGCCAGGCGCCGCATAGCCAATCGTCGTCACCGGTAAAAACATGCGCGGCAATATACGGCCCGAAAGCCGCACCCCGTAGACCATGAAAATCGCGCCTGCGACCGTCACGATTGCCGCCACACCGCCAACCAGCACAGTATTGGTCAAAGCCTCTAATAGGCCCGGCGCAAACCATCGGTCGGGGCGCGTGATAGCATGAGAACTCATCACCGCCACCGGCAACACAAAACCCGCCAAGAAGGGCACGAAACACATCACCGACGCAAATAAGCCAGAAGCCCCCAAAAGCGGTGTCGCGGCCGCCTCGCGCTCTTGGCGCGCCATGCGATGAAACCTGGCCTTGCGCCGGGATATCTTCTCAATCGCCACAAGCGCGAAAATCAACGCAAGGATCAGCGTCGCGATCTGCGCCGCACCGCCCGCATTGCCCGCCTCTAACCATACCGAAAACACGCCCGTCGTCAGCGTTTGCACACCGAAATAGTCGACTGTGCCAAAGTCGTTCACCGTCTCCATCATCACAATCGCCGTGCCCGCAACAATGGCGGGGCGTGCCAACGGCAACCCAACGCGCCAGAACCGCTTGAACCCGCCGGCGCCCAAGGCGCGCGCCACATCATGTGCAGCTCCAGATTGTTCGCGAAACCCCGCACGGGCCAGCAAATAGACATAAGGGTACAGTGACGCCGCCAACACAAAGATCGCCCCCGACCGCGAGCGAATATCAGGAAAAAGGTAGTCCTGCGCGCTTTGCCAGCCGAACACACCGCGCAAAGCCGTCTGCACCGGCCCCGAAAAATCAAGGAAATCGACCAGGGCGTAGGCCCCAAGAAACCCCGGCACGGCCAGCGGCATCAAAAGCGCCCATTCCAACCAACGCCGCCCCGGAAAACGATACATCACCACCAGCCACGCCGTCACCGTCCCGACCAGCGTCGCCGCAATCGCAACCGACACCATCACGACGAGCGTATTGCCCAGATAACGCGGCAAGGTCGTCGCGATCAGATGCGGCCAGATGTTCTCGACGGGGTTGGCGGCAATCCACAAGACCGACAAGATCGGCATCACAACCAGGGCGGCAATTAACCCTGCTCCGAACGACCACGGAGACGGCCAGTTCAGAGCCATGCTGGGAAGTTGAGTCTTTTCGTCGGTCATAAAAGTCGGACTATCGTAATTCGCCTTTCCCTGTCCAGCGACGACCACTAGGTTTGCGGCTATACGACACGTGTAAACCCAAGGCCCCACAAACCCCCATGGAAATCCTCTTTCATCTGGGCGCACACTGCACCGACGACGGCCTCTTGATCCGCTCGATCCTGCGTAACCGCGCGCGTCTTGCGACAGACGGCATCATCGTGCCGGGTCCGGGGCGCTACCGCGAATTGCTGGGCAGCGTATCCACCACCTTGCGCGGCAAGCCTGCAAGCCAAGACACCGAAGCGATGCTACTGGAAGCCATCAACGACGACGACACTGCCGAGCGGATCATTCTGTCAAACGACAGCTTCCTGTGCCGCCACAAAGTCGTCGTCGGCGCAGACGGGCTTTATCCCAAGGCCAAAAAGTCAGCATGGCTGCGGCAGTGCTTCCCCTCGCACAACGTCCACTTCGCGCTTGGCCTGCGCAATCCAGCGACCTTTATGCCAGCCCTTTTGCGCACCCTCAAAGACGAGGACCGCGCAGCCTGCCTTGATGTGCTGGATCTGGATCAATTGTCCTGGGCTGATGTTGTCGCTGAAATTGTCGAAGCCAACCCCGAGGCGACCCTCACCGTCTGGGCGCACGAAGACACGCCCTTCATCTGGTCGGAAATCATCCGCGAGATCACTACTCACGACCCCTATATGACCTTGGACGGAGCCGACGATATGTTAGCGCAAATTCTGTCCACGGACGGCATGACAAGGCTTCACAGGCTCCTTGCAAGTCATCCCGACATCACCGAAGCCCGCCGCCGCAAGACAATCGCGGCGTTTCTGGAAACTCATGCGATGGTAGACGAAATTGAGGAGGAAATAGACTTGCCGGGCTGGACACTTGAAACCATTGCCGACCTCACCGCCGCCTATGACGACGAGGTCGGCCGCATCAAAGCCATGCCTCGTGTGATCTGGCTGGAGCCGTGACGACCCCGCCCGCATCACATCCCCAGCGCTTCCTTGTACATATCAAGAACCGCTTCTTCTTCGGCGAGGTCCTCTTTGTCGCGCTTTCTCATAGCGATGACCTTGCGCATGACCTTCGTGTCATACCCACGGCCTTTGGCCTCGGCCATCACTTCTTTTTGCTGATCGGCGATGTCTTTTTTCTCTGAATCGAGGCGCTCGAGACGCTCGATAAACTGACGCAATTCGTCGGCGGTGACGCGGTAGCTTTGCTCGGTGACCTGATCGTCCATTTGGACCTCGCTGTTTTGACGGAACCGATGCCTACCCGCGCCATCGCGCGGCAGCAAGCCCTTGCAGCATGCCTGTTGGTCGATTATGCGCGATGCTCGCGCAAACTGCTCAAAAGGATGTCACATGGAATCCCTGATCTGGATCGGGGCACTCTTCGCCCTCGTCGGTGTCGTTGGTCTTGGCTGGTGCATCTTGATCGCTTGGAAAGCCCGTCGCGAGGGGCTTGATGACGAGGCCATGAAAGTGCGTCTACAAAAAGTCGTCGCAATGAACCTTGGTGCATTGGCCGTGTCATCCATCGGATTGATGATGGTGATCCTCGGAATTTTCTTTAGCTAGCGGTCAAGCGCCGCAAAGCTCTGCCCGGCCCGTATCAGGTCCTTGAAAATCGGAGACGGCGGCGAAATCCGTGGGCTCTGCTCAGCCATGTCAGTCAAAAGCGACTGTACTTGCTCCAAACCGATAAGATCGGCAGCAAACATCACACCTCCGGTGCGCCGCGCAAAGCCCAAGCCATGGATGGACACCATATCAATGTCTGAAGGCCTGCGCGCTGTGCCATCCGCCAACGCCTGAGCGCCCGCTCCGGCCATCGCTGCAACACAGCGAAGACGTATCTCGCCGTCCGACAGCGTCCGCGCGCGTTTGCCCTTGCTATTGCGCACCGCGTCAATGAACTCCGTCACATCCGCGTCCTCAACGCCTTTACGCCCCTGCTGGCTATAGGCATAAAATCCGCGACTGTTCACACGTCCATGACGCCCCGCTTCAACAAGCCCAGCGGTCAGATCGACCTCGTCCGGATTGCGGGACCGCGTGCGCGTCAAGCCTTCGCTGTCGCGCCACGTGAATGATCCAAGCGGCAGGCCCCAGTCCCGCAACGCCGCATCCACTTGAGAAATCCGAGCGCCGTCTTCCGCACATAGGTCCGCCGCCGCATGCAATGCCTCGGCGAGCCGCTGTCCGATCCCAACCGGACCCGGCCCCGTTTCTACGATCAGCCGATCTAATTTGCGCGCCAAAGCCCGCACCGTTGCAATGGCGCGCGGAGACGACTCGGCACTGGGAATAATCTCAGCCATCCGGTTACGATGCATCCCCGGATACAGACGGAACCCAACCACTTCCGAAGGCCGTCGAGTGGCGGTCGCAAGCGTCGCCACATCGACGTGCTCAGACCCGGTCGCCAAAACAGCGCCCGCCTTCAACACGGCATCCAGCTCCGAAATCAATTCTTTTGACACCGACGGTCCGGGATCAATAACCACATCCGCGTCCGCCAACGTCCGAAACCCGCATACCGCATTCATCCGGTCCAATGTCGCCTCAACCGCCTCGTCCTGCATCTTACCGGACGCCACGCGTGCGTCGTAATGCTCGATGATCCGCATTACGCCGGCTTCCAACACCTCGTCGTTGCGTTCGGCCACGGTGACTGAGAACCCAGCGTCCAGACAAGCGACCGCAATCTCGCTGCCAATCCCGTTACCGCCGATCAACGCGATAGAGCCCAACGACCGTGACGGCGTCCGGCCAACCACGGCAGATGCCGCAACCAATCGCCGATCCGCTGCAAAAACATGGCGAAGCGCGCGCGAATGATCCGATGTAACCAGATCTTCAAACGCCGCAATCTCAAGTCCGCGCCCGATCTCATAGGGCAACAAAAGTGCTGCCTCAACGCACTCGATCAATCGCAACGGCGCATCCAAAGGCGAGGCTTCTGCAATGCGGCGATGCTCGGCCACCGCTTCCAGAAACGCCCGCCCCTCGCCAAGACGATCCCGGCGCACAGAACTGCGCAACAAGGGTTCATCGCTGTCCGCCCGCGCTCGCGCCGCGTCAATTGCCGCCGCCAAAACATCGCCGTCTTCAAGTCGATCGACCAGACCAAGCTTACGTGCTGAGGTGCCATTCACAGCTCGCCCACTTAGTAACATCTTCAACGCAGCAAGCCCGCCAATCACTTTCGGCAACCGCTGCGTGCCCCCGGCCCCCGGTACAATCCCGATGGTAATCTCTGGCGCGCCCAAACGCGCCGTTGGATGCGCCACGCGCACATGTGCCGCCAACGCCAACTCAAGCCCATTACCCAAAGCAGCCCCGGTGATTGCCGCAACAACTGGTTTTTCCATCGCTTCGATATGGTCGCACAAATCGCCAAGCGACGGTGCCTCGGGCGCATCCGCCAAAGCCGAGCCTGCGTCGATCCCTGTGCCCATCGCAAAAGCACCATCGCGCCCCGCGATCACCACCGCGCGACAGGACGGATTTTCACCCGCCGCCTTAAATTGTTCGAAAAGCGAAAGTCGTACGCTGGGCGTCAGCGCGCCATGCGGGGGACTGTCGATGACAATAACGGCCACATCGCCGGACGCCGCCCGCCGAGAAGTGTCACTATCATCAATTGCGTCGGCTCGGCCCATATCGTTTTCTACGCCATGTGGGGCGAAACTCAAGCGCCGCGATACGCCAATCTAGGCTAATGTCAGACCGGAACGTTGTCCCACATGTCATCTTCGGCATCTTCGCAGATGAGACGCACCTTCGCGGCTGTCTTTGGTACGGCAATCCGCACCACGTCCGGGGCCTCTAGCTTGCGCGTCAAAAGCGCTTTTGCATCTTCCGCCCGCGACGGATCAGCCAATACTGCATCCACAATCGCGGCCACATCGACATCGTATCCATGCTCTGCACCAGCCTTGTTCAAATATGGTGTGGTCTTACTCATGAGAGCCTCCCTAATAAGGTTGCGACTTCGCGCTCGAAGTTCTTCTGAATAAGACAGTCATACCACGACGCGACTCAAGATGCGTTTACGACGGTCAAAAACGCGCACGCCTTTACCAAACGCCCTGTAATTGAGCGTCTTTTTTTGTCAGCTGCCTGCTTTCGGCTGCGCGCAGAACAAATCGTAAAGAACCTGCACCAAGGTAACCACACGCTCATCAGCAAGCGAATAGCGGACGATTCGCCCCTCTTTCTCAGAGTTCACCAACCCATCAGCCCGAAGCCGCGCAAGCTGTTGCGACACATACGCCTGCGCCAAGCCCAAAGCTTCTTCCAATTCGCCAACGCGTTTTGGCCCCTCAACCAACTGGCACAAAAGCAAAAGGCGCGCCGGATTGGACAAGGTGCGCAAATAAGCGGCAGCCTCTTCGGCGGATTGCGCCATCGCTGACTGTAAAAGTTCAGAATTATCCTTCATGGTACTTGAATCCGGTTCCAATTCGGCGACATATATCACAATACATATGTGTTGCTCTCGTAATTTAAAATATGCGGCAAAGGAGACAGGAATGAAACCTCTGGTCACATCGTTCTTTGACGACGCCACAAACACCATATCCTACGTTGTGCGCGATCCCGAAGGCACGCAAGCGGCAATTATCGATAGCGTGCTTGACTTTGACTATGCGTCGGGGCGCACGGATACGGCGTCTGCCGACGCGATCATCGACTTTGTCAAAGCCGAAAACCTGAGCGTCGCCTGGGTGCTGGAGACCCACGTCCACGCGGATCACCTAAGTGCAGCCCCCTATCTTCAGGAGAAACTGGGTGGCGATATCGGGATCGGCGCGAACATCACAAGCATTCAGGACACCTTCGGAAAACTCTTCAACGAAGGCACCGAATTTCAGCGTGACGGCAGTCAGTTTGACGCGCTTTTCAAGGACGGCGACAGTTTCCACATTGGCCAACTGCGCGGCGATGTTATGCACACGCCGGGACACACACCGGCCTGCATGACCTATGTCATTGGCGATGCCGCTTTCGTCGGAGACACGCTTTTCATGCCCGATTTCGGCACAGCGCGCTGTGATTTTCCGGGCGGTTCAGCGACGGACCTTTTTGACAGTGTGCAGCGCATCCTCGCCTTGCCGGAAGACACGCGCATCTTTGTTGGCCACGACTACAAGGCGCCAGGACGCGAAGAGTTTGCATGGGAATCCACTGTGGGCGAGCAAAAAGCTAGAAACGTCCACGTCGGCGACGGTAAAGCCCGTGAAGACTTCGTTGAAATGCGCGAAATGCGCGATGCATCGCTTGGCATGCCAAAACTAATAGTACCATCGCTTCAGGTGAACATGCGCGCCGGCAATATGCCCGCGGCTGATGAAAAGGGGAACGTCTTCCTCAAAGTGCCTGTAAACAAACTCTAATTACTGGAATTATAAAATGCTACAGGACTGGATATTTGGCCTCATCGGCGGGGCCATGATCGGAATTGCCGCCGCGGCCTACCTCTTGATAAATGGTCGGATCATGGGCGCATCCGGGATCATTGGAACTCTTGTTGACCGCTCCGCCCCGGAAAATGGCGCCGAGCGTCTCGCCTTTTTGACAGGCCTTGTCCTCATCCCCGGCGCTGTGGCCCTTGCCACCGGCACCGCGCAAACGCACCTGACTGGAAACTTCGCACTGATCGCAGTGGCAGGCCTTCTCGTCGGCCTTGGCACTCGCATCGCAAACGGTTGCACCTCGGGCCATGGCGTTTGCGGCATCTCGCGCCTTTCCTTGCGCGGCATCGTCGCAACCGTGTTTTATATTGGTGCGGGCGGCCTCACCGTCGTCGTCTTCCGTCACATGTTGGGGTGGGTCTGATGCGTCTAATCGCAGCGTTTTTCATCGGCGGCCTTTTTGGCGTCGGATTGCTGATCTCCGGCATGACCGACACCCGAAAAGTCATTGGTTGGCTTGATATTTTTGGCGACTGGGACCCAACGCTTGCCTTCGTCATGGGGGGCGCAATCATCCCCATGGCGATCGCATGGCAAATCGCTGCGCGCCGCGCGGCCCCTGCTTTAGGCGGCACGTTCCCAAGCCCGCCCGAACCCCGCCTTGGGCGAAATCTGGTCCTAGGCTCGGTTCTGTTCGGCATGGGCTGGGGGCTTGCCGGCCTTTGCCCCGGCCCCGCCATCGCATCAATCACATGGGGTGGAACCGGCGGAGCGGTCTTCCTTGTTGCGATGATCCTTGGCATGGTGGCCGCACCGCCCCTGAAGCGATCTCTGCAGGGGCGCCAGACCGCCTGAAGGAGACGCCCATGTCATATACGCGCCTTGACGAAAAAATGTCTGTCGCCCCACAGATTGTGCCCGATGACCTGCCCGACATTGTCACTCAGGGCTTCAAGGCTGTGATCTGCAACCGACCCGATAACGAGGTCCCCCTCGATCTGTCGTCCGAAGCCCTGAAGGCCGCCTGCGAAGCGGCCGGCCTTGCGTTTCACAACAATCCTCTCGCGCCGGGTGGCCTTACAGGCGAAGCCGTCGCGTCCCAAGCTCATGTCATAGCGACGACAGACGGTCAGGTTCTCGCCTATTGCGCCTCTGGCACGCGGTCGGCCATCCTTTGGGCCTTCGCCAGCGCCGGACAGGGCGATCACACCGCAGCAGACATCGCCAAAGCACTCGATACCGCAGGTTACGCCTTTCCCGGCATCGCCTCGCAACTTGAGCAATTCGCCGCACAGGCCCGTTAAGGCCCGGCAAATCCGGAAGGTCCGGCAGATCTACCTCCTGCCGTTGCTCGATATATCGGCAAGCCCGCCAAGTGCCTCGTCCCCCGTGAGCAGTGCAGAAAGCACCGCCCTGGACGACGCCTCGGCATCAAGCGAGGCCCCAAAGAACGCGGATGATTGTGAGACGGGACTGGTTCCATCTGCGCCAGACCGGCCTCGTCCGCCGCCCGCGCCACATCGGCCATCCATTTGTCCGGCATATCGCTAACCACAACTGCATCGGTCCGCGTCGGTGCGCGTTCCTTCGCAGGCACCGATGTCACCTGCCCAAGCGCCTGGAGCTCAACCAGCGCGGTCAAAAGACCGATATCAACAACCAAAAGCCCCACATCGCGCACATCACGGGTCATCATACAAAGCAGATCGTGCCGCCCCAAAGCCGCAACAACGTTTATCTGCTCCATCGTTGATTGGGTCACGGCCCGAACATCAGCCTGCAGCGCAAGCGCGCTGATCCGCCGCCCGCTGCACTTCCACCCGCAAAAGCGCCTCAAACGCCCCCCCTTACTGGACACGGTGGTGCTAGTCGGCGCTTCAAAGGCGAGACCCGCGCCAACTCCGTCACTTTGAAGGCTCCCCATATCAGCTTCGAGAACACCTTAGCGCAATTTGATTACGGTTTGGTTGCCCTAGGTCGCTTTAACCTTGGCATCGGGCACAACGACGCGAAACGCCGCGCCGCCTTGCCCCGGCAGATAGACAATCGAACCACCAAGACGCGTCATGACCTCACGACATATCGCCAAGCCAAGACCGGCGCCGCCCGCCGCATGATTGTCCGACACGCGGGCAAATTTCTCAAAAATCAGGGTTTGCGCTTCCGTTGGAATACCCTTGCCGTTGTCCACGAAATCAACAACCCTTTGTCCTGCGGCCTGCCCCACTTTAATCGTCAACTTCGGAGATGGGTTTTCACAATATTTCAATGCGTTGGCGATCAGATTGATAAACACCTGTGCCAGACGATCGCTGTCGGTAAACAGCACCACATCTTCCCCATCGCCCGACCGTTCAATCGCGAAATGACGCGCTCCCGTCGCCACTTCCATCGCTGCAACCGCGCGATCCAAAACAGCGCCAAGCGTCTCCTCGTCCATATTCAGCGTCACTTGCCCATTCTCAAGCACGCTCAGGTCCAGAAGATCGTCCAAAAGCCGCGTCAGACGTTTTGTCTCGTCGTGAATGATCCGACTATACCGCAGGCGATCACCTGCCTCCATTGACGTATCCCCCATCAAAATCTCGCTGAACGAGCGAATCGACGTCATGGGGGTGCGCAACTCGTGACTGATCTGGCTTAGAAAGCCATCCTTTTGCACTGACAAAGCAAGCAACTTCTCGTTGGCCTCACGCAATTGCCGCGCCGTGCGTTCCTGCTCGGCGGATTTCGCTTCAAGCTGATTTGAGTACTCCAAAATCTGCTGCGCTTCATCGGCCACCCGGATCAGGTCTTCGACCGTAACCGACGCCCCGCCAGTGATCTGCGCTATCATCGCATGCGCAGTTGCAGCTCCGACAGACCCCGCCAACTCGCGCTCAAGCCGATCCATGAAATCCGGCGTCACATCCGGCAAATAACCTTGTTTTCCCTGTGTCGCCGCTTCGCTCTCGAAAATGCGCTGTGCAACACCAGGACCAATAATGCGCTGCGCCATCATCAACAGATCTTCCGCTTCGGCCGCCCTACCGGCCCACCCACGCGCCCGGTCCGAATAGCGGAAAATATTAACGAAAGTCGCACCCTGCAACCGCTCAAGCGGGCTAGGGAAACTCATCAGAGAAAAGACACAAAACGCCAGCGTGTTCAGCGCCATAGACCACAACACCGAATGAACTAAAGGGTCTAACCCATCGATCCAGAACAAAGCATTGGGCCGCAGCATCGCAATGCCAAACGGTCCCTCCTGAAAGACCGACGCCGATAAAATCGCGCCGTCACCAAAGCTTGGCAAAAACGACGTCCAAATCCAAAGCACAAAACCCGTCGCCAAACCCGCCGCCGCACCAATACGTGTGGCCCCGCGCCAGAAGATACCGCCAATAAGCGCAGGCAAAACCTGGCTTACTCCCACAAATGCGACAAGTCCGATGGACGCCAATGCGGCACCTCCCCCCGACAGCCGAAAGTACAGAAATCCAAGGATCAAAATCCCCGCAATCGACGCGCGCCGCGAAAAGATCACCACATCGCGCACATCGCCCGACACTGTCGCGCCGCCGCTACGCGTGCTCAGCCAGATCGGCATTACGATATGGTTCGATACCATCGTCGCCAACGCAATCGAAGCCACAATCACCATCGATGTCGCCGACGAAAATCCGCCAAGAAAAGCCAGCGTCGCCAATGCGTTCTGATCGAAAGCTAAAGGCAATGTCAGCACAAACAAATCCGGATTTGACCCTTCTGGCATGACCGACAACCCCACAACAGCGATCGGGATCACAAAGAGGCTGATCAGGAATAAATAGACCGGAAACGCCCAGGCCGCGGTCGACAAATGCCGCTCGTGCTCGTTTTCGACGACCATGACCTGAAACATTCGTGGTAAACAAATGAACGCCGCCGCCGACAGGAAAATCATCGTCATCCAACGGTCGGGCTGCAACGCCCAGACATCTATCGGCGAGGCATCAATCCGCGCCATCATATCGCTCGGGCCCGACCCAATCCAGAACACCGCAAAAATGCCAACCGCAAGAAGCGCGATCAGCTTGACTACCGCTTCGAGCGCAATCGCCATGACTATGCCATGGTGACGTTCTTCGACATCCAAATTGCGCGTGCCAAACAGAATGGTGAAAACCGCCAGTCCGAACGCCACCCATAGCGCCACGGCTGCAAGATCCTCAGGCGCGTTCGACTGCCCCCCCATGAAGACAGCAAAACTCAACGTCACCGACTGCAATTGCAGCGCGATATAAGGCGTCGTCCCCGCCACCGCCAAAAGCGTCACCAGAACGCCCAGCATGTTTGATTTACCATACCGCGACGAGATCAAATCCGCGATCGACGTGATCCGCTGCGTCTTCCCGATCCGCACCAAACGCCGCAACAGCACCCACCACCCGACCATCACAAGCGTCGGCCCCAGATAGATCGTCGCAAACTCAAGGCCCGAGCGCGCCGCGTAGCCAACCGCCCCATAAAACGTCCAGGCCGTGCAATAGATCGACAATGAAAGCGTATAAACCAGCGGCGACCGCAACCACCCGCCCTGACCGCGCTCGGCGCGTTTATCCGCCCAAAACGCCACCGCAAAAAGTAACGCAACATACAGAACTGAAATCAGGGCAAGGGCGTTAAACGACAGCACAGCTTAGCGCATGCCTCCGTCTTTTGACAACGTTGCCTCGGAGGTTTCTCTGGGCTCGCCAAAGGGGTCGAAGTCCGACAACCGTCGCGAGATTAGCCGCGTCGCGCCGATCAAAATCGCCCAAACGGAAAAGGTGTATAAAATGCCGCCTGACGTCGTGGCGCGATCCGCCCAAAGCAACGGTAGTAATAGCAAAACAAGGCCGACAACCGGCATCAGGCGGGCCGCATCGCTTAACCGGCGGCGGCGATAGCTTTGTCGTTCCAGAAAGACCGGTTCGGGCGGACGGCTCACTTGCCAACCAATGCGCGCACGGTCGCAAGGACCTCGCCATTCGAGAAAGGCTTGGTCATAAAGCTACTCGCCCCAAGCTTTTCAGCCAGTTCGCGATCCTTCTTTTGCCCGCGCGCCGTCAACATCAACACCGGCAGCTCCTTAAATTCCGGATCCTCGCGCAAATCGTGCAAAATATCGTAGCCCGACCGGTTCGGAAGCATCACATCAAGCACAACCAGATCGGGACGCCGGGCGCGCACCGCATCCAGGGCCGTCAAACCATCCGAATGAGTATCAACGCGCCAGCCATCGCGCGAAAGGATAAACCGGATCGCCTCGATGATGTTCGGCTCGTCTTCGATCAGCAGAACACTCCCGCCCATGACTGACTCCTCCCTAAAGCCAGACAAAATCGTCTGAAACGACTATCCCTGATGGAACACGAAGTGTCAAAATATTGTTCGCAGACAGTCACATCACCCAAATTTAGGCGCAGGCTCCGAGACGTTCAGGATCGAAGGTTCGCGCCGCGCCGGGCAGTCCCGGATTGCGCAGACACGACACGACGTGCCGACCTGATAGGGCGCGTCCTCCTCGCCGACCGAGGCAAGAACCGGCATCAAAAGCATGGTGGACTCCACCACCGGAGGCCGCTCGAACCCTGCCACATAATCTGACGTCGCTATCGACCACGTCTGAAACCGCACGTCGTCCTGCCCAACCAGCGCTACATCAGTTCGCACCGGCGTCAACGGTCGGTGAAGCGCTTGAAACAACGGCCAGACGGCACATGCCGCCCCAAACCGCGGCGGCGCAAACCCGCGCACCGGCTTCCGAAACGCCAATGTTCCCGAACCGTCGCAAATCACCAGTCCGGGTGGAAAGCCCCCTTTAAAAAAGCGCGCCGGCAAAGTCGAAAGCCGTCGCATGGCGCGCGGTAAATCAGTCGAAAATCGCGCCGACAACCGCATCGGATCCCTCTCACCGGCAAGAACCGCCTCTTCAAACGGACCCAAAGGCAACGCCCGCGCATCCGCGCGATAGCGTTCCAGGAACGCCGTGGCCAAAGCGCGCGCCGCAGAAGATGAAAACACGGACCCTGCCTGCGCCACGATATCACTCGCAGCGGTGTCATTGTCCGTTTCAAGCGCGTCGATCCGCCAATCCTGATCGCTTAACCATGCTTCAAGTTCGTCCAGCGGCAAAGACAACACCCGATCCGTGTCTCCTCCCACGTCAAGATAGCCGACCAAAGCTTCGGTCGCTTCCGCCAAACGCTGGCTGTCTTCGTAAATGTTGCGGTGAAAGCGCGCCTGCCACGCGGCTTCAATCTCGTCGCCGGTCGCCAGAATTCCGCTGGTCGACCGGATCGCCGTGACTGTCGACAAAACATTGTGCAGCGACGCCGACAAAAACGGATCATGCGTCAGCCGGTCATTCAAGGTTTCGACCAACCGCTCCAGTTCAGACACCCGGGCGTGCTGCTGCGTCACAAGCCGCGCCCATCCCGGAAACCGACCCGCGAAATCCTCGCTCCTTTCGATATCTGCACCCGGCTCCGCAAAGCCCCCGGCGACCGCGTCCAAAGCCTCGGTCAACGCCGCCCCCGCGCCCTCGCTCAAGGTCGCCGTGTTCACCCCAAGGGCGCCGGCCACATTGTTCAGTAACGCGCCGCCGATCTTGCGGCGATTATGCTCGATCAGGTTCAGATAACTGGGTGAAATACCGCATTCGCGGGCAAGTTCGGCCTGCCGCAACCCCTTATCAATCCGATATTGGCGGATACGAGAGCCTGTAAGGACGGGACGCGCCATGGCGAAAACCTCGAGTTTTCAACGACTTTCTGTGAGTGCGAGAGAATTTCTTTACAACCTTCTGCACTCGCGCGTTTATTTATTTACAGAATAATCGTTCAAGAGTCTAGGCTTACTATCTTTTTTTCATAACCCGACCGATAACATCCCTACCTTGTAAAAGGTCCGGCTGCGCGAGGAGGCGCTTGTAGACAACTACACAAGCCGGAAAACAAAGGGAGAGCTTTATGACAAAATCTAACTTTACCCGTCGTGGTGTGCTGAAAACTGGCGCACTCGCCGGTGCCGCAATGGCGACACCAACCATCTTCGACGGTTCCGTCTGGGCTGCCGGTCACACCGGCTTCACAAACGCCCCTGAAGGCGGTTCGGTTACACTTGGCTTCAACGTTCCACAGTCCGGTCCCTACGCAGACGAAGGCGCCGACGAATTGCGCGCCTACGAGCTTGCAGTCGAGCACCTGAACGGTGGTGGCGATGGCGGCATGATCAACACCTTCTCGTCCAAAACGCTGGACGGCACGGGGATTAACGGCAAAAAAGTCGAGTACGTCACAGGCGACACTCAGACAAAATCTGACGCCGCTCGCGCATCTGCCAAGTCGATGATCGAAAAAGACGGCGCCATCATGATCACTGGTGGTTCGTCCTCTGGTGTTGCAATCGCTGTACAGGGTCTCTGTCAGGATGCTGGCGTTATCTTCATGGCTGGCCTCACACACTCGAACGACACCACTGGTAAGGATCGCAAGGCCAATGGTTTCCGCCACTTCTTCAACGGTTACATGTCCGGCGCCGCTCTGGCACCTGTGCTTGCTGCCCGTTACGGCACTGATCGTAAAGCTTATCACCTGACCGCGGACTATACGTGGGGCTGGACTCAGCAGGAATCGATTGCAAACGCGACCGAAGCCCAGGGCTGGGAAACTGTTAACAACGTTCTGACACCGCTGGCCTCGACGGACTTCTCGTCCTACATCGCCCCGGTTCTGAATTCAGGCGCAGATGTTCTGGTTTTGAACCACTACGGCGGTAACATGGTTAACTCGCTGACCAACGCAGTTCAATTCGGCCTGAAAGACAAGCAAGTCAACGGCAAGAACTTCGAAATCGTTGTTCCGCTCTATTCGCGCCTGATGGCACGTGGTGCTGGTGAAAACGTTAAGGGCATCCTTGGCTCTACCAACTGGCACTGGTCGCTGACTGACGAAGGCTCCAAAGCTTTTGTTAAGTCGTTCGGCACCAAGTACGGCTTCCCGCCAAGCCAGGCGGCTCACACCGTTTACTGCCAGACGCTGCTTTATGCAGACGCCGTCAACCGTGCCGGGTCGTTCAACCCATGCGCTGTCGGTGAAGCTCTTGAAGACTTCGAATTCTCGGGTCTGGGCAACGGCGACGTTCTGTACCGTGGCGCTGACCACCAGTGCTTCAAGGACGTTTTGGTTGTGCAGGGTAAAGAGAACCCAACATCCGAATTCGACGTTCTGGAAGTTGTCGAAGTTACGCCGCGCGCGCAGGTCGAGTATCCACCAAACCACCCGATGTTTGGCGGCGACGAAGCGTCTTTGGGCGAGTGTAACCCAGGCGCATAACAGCGCGATGAAAAGAAGGGGCCGCGCACGCATCGCGCGTCCCCACACTTTCGCCGCACAGGTCGGCTGATCTGCGATTTTCAAAATTTTAGGGTGGGGACATGGACGCCTTTATACTTCAGGTTCTGAACGGCCTCGACAAGGGGTCGGCCTATGCGCTGATCGCCCTCGGCCTGACTTTAATCTTCGGCACGCTCGGGGTGGTAAATTTTGCCCACGGCGCTTTGTTCATGCTCGGTTCGTTTTGCGCAGTGACGTTGCAACGGATTTTGTCACTCAGCTACGAAACCATTGACGAAACCCAGCTTGACTTCCTCGGCAACCCGCTGAAGGTCAAATCCACCTATATCGAAAGTTGGCTAGGGAAGGATGTCGGTTTAGCCATAATCGACTGGTCTGTCCCGATCGCAATCTTGTTCGCGATCCCGGTGATGATCGCTATCGGCGTCATCATGGAGCGCGGCCTAATCAAGCACTTCTACAAGCGCCCCCATGCGGACCAAATCCTCGTGACGTTCGGCCTTGCAATCGTGATCCAGGAAGTCGTCAAGTATTACTACGGCGCCAATCCAATCCAAACACCGGCTCCCGACAGCCTCTCCAAAGCGCTCGACCTCGGTGTGATGATCGGGTTTGATCCAAATGCAATCATCTACCCTTACTGGCGCCTGATATATTTCTTCTTCTCAATGACCGTCATCGCGGGTGTCTTCGCCTTCCTGCAGTTCACCACGTTTGGCATGGTCGTTCGTGCAGGCATGGCAGACCGTGAGACAGTCAGCATGCTGGGTATCAACATCGACAAACGCTTCACCATCATGTTTGGCATTGCAGCCGCCGTGGCTGGGCTTGCGGGCGTGATGTACACTCCTATCAATCCGCCGAATTATCACATGGGGATGGACTTCCTTGTCCTAAGCTTTGTTGTAGTCGTCGTCGGCGGAATGGGATCTCTTCCGGGCGCGGTGCTTGCGGGCTTTCTACTCGGTATTCTTGAAAGCTTTGCATCAACTGCTTGGGCCACAAGTTTGCTCCCCGGCATCAACCAGATCATCATCTACCTTGTCGCAATTATCGTTCTTTTGACCCGCCCGCGCGGATTGATGGGACGTAAAGGCGTGATGGAGGAATAAAACATGCTTGGCCTCAACTTCAGAGACAGATCCCTATTCTTCATCGTCATTGCCTTGACCGTGCTGGCGCCGTTCATTCTGAACCCGTTTCCTTCCGAAAGCTCGCTGGCACAGTTTAATGCAGGCTACCCAGATCTGATGCAGCGGTTTGTTATCTTCGGGATCTTCGCGATCGGTTTCAACATCCTTTTCGGACTTACCGGGTACCTCTCGTTCGGTCACGCCGCGTTCCTGGGTGTTGGGTCCTACGCCGCCGTGTGGGTGTTTAAACTGTTCACCTACAATGTTCTTCCGGCAATCATTTTGGCAGTCGCTGTCGCCGGCCTCTTCTCGCTATTGATTGGCTATGTATCGCTGAGAAGATCGGGCATCTATTTCTCGATCCTGACTTTGGCTTTCGCACAGATGTCGTTCGCTCTGGCCTACTCCGTTCTGTCAAACCCCAAATTCAACCTAACCAACGGCGAAACCGGTCTCCAGGTCTACGCGGATGACCCGCAATGGCTGCACCGTGACAGTCTGCCGGATCTGCCGCACCTCTTCGGACTTTCGATGAGGTCAAACTATCAGCTCGATATCGGCGCTTGGACGTTCAATTTCAACGTGGGCTATTACCTCTGCGTCGTGATCATGCTTATCGTATTCTATATTGCGATCCGTTTGTTCCGATCACCCTTCGGGATGATGTTGCGGGCGATTAAATCGAACCAGCAAAGACTGAATTACACCGGTTTGAACTCGCGTCCCTATACACTTGCAGCATTTGTCATCTCGGGAATGTACGCCGGTCTCGCAGGTGGACTGATGGCCGCGATGGACCCGCTTGCAGGGGCAGAGCGCATGCAATGGACTGCCTCAGGTGAAGTCGTGCTGATGGTTATTCTCGGCGGTGCGGGTACGTTAATCGGACCAATCCTGGGCGCCGGCTTTATCAAATACTTCGAAAACATATTCTCGAAGATCAACGATCAGATCCTGCACCAGTGGTTCGCTTTCCTGCCCGACGGGCTCGAAGACTTCCTCGTCTTCATCATCCACCCGTTCATCGGCAAAGGCTGGCATCTCACATTGGGCATCTTGTTTATGCTTGTCGTGATCTTCCTGCCTGGTGGCCTCGTCGAAGGCGGACAACG
Source organism: uncultured Boseongicola sp. (assembly GCA_905479635.1). Classification (GTDB taxonomy): domain Bacteria; phylum Pseudomonadota; class Alphaproteobacteria; order Rhodobacterales; family Rhodobacteraceae; genus Boseongicola. The sequence goes on from CAJQNG010000209.1 coordinate 17,818, forward strand.
TCTTGGCAAACTCTTCGGTCGCCGTAAAAAGACTGAAGATGCTGCCAAAGACGCTGCCAATACACCTGCGGAATAAGGAGAGACCAAATGGGAATTCTTGAAGTCAAAGGTGTAAACAAGCGCTTCGGCGGCTTGCAGGCGCTTGGGGACGTGAACCTTTCCGTCAAGGAAAATACGGTTCACGCCATCATCGGACCAAACGGTGCGGGCAAATCCACGCTGCTTAACTGCCTCGTAGGGAAACTGATCCCCGACACCGGATCGGTTATGTTCGACGGCCAGTCTGTCCTGGGATGCAAGCCACACCAGATCAACCAGATGGGTATCTCCCGCGTGTTTCAGACGCCCGAGATTTTCAGCGACCTCACGGTTCTGGAAAACATAATGATCCCTTGCTTCGCCAAGCGCGATGGGTCCTTCCGCTTGCACGCCTTTGAAAGCTTCGCCCAGGAGAAGGATATTCTCGAAAAGGCCGAAGCCATCCTAGAAGACGTCAACATGGCTGACAAACGCCATATGCACTCGGCGTCCATGTCGCGCGGCGACAAACGCCGCCTTGAAATGGCGATGTGTCTTGTGCAGGAACCCCGGCTCCTGCTCCTCGACGAACCAACCGCTGGCATGGCCCGTGCTGACACCAACAACACCATCGATCTGCTGAAACAGATCAACGACCAGCGCGACATCACCATGTGCATCATCGAACACGACATGCACGTCGTGTTCAGCCTTGCAGACCGGATAACGGTCCTTGCGCAAGGCAGACCTCTGGTCGAAGACGCACCCGAAAACATCAAAGGTAACCCCAAGGTACAAGAAGCGTACCTCGGCGAAGTTGCCGCTTAAGGAACAGGGGACACCGACATGCTTGACGAAAAACCCTACGACAATAACGCCAATAACGCCGCTACCGCACCGGCCTACCTCAGTGTTTGGAATATCGAGGCCTACTACGGCGAAAGCTACATCGTCCAGGACGTCAGCTTTAACGTTCACGAAGGCGAAATCCTCGCCCTTCTGGGGCGCAACGGTGCTGGCAAAACCACCACGTTGCGCAGTATCGCCCGTATGGATAGCCCCGAACTGCGCTTCGGCGAGATCTGGCTTGATCACAAACCGCTGCACAAGATGAAAAGCTATGAGGCGTCACAGCATGGCATTGCTCTGGTGCCCGAAGACCGACGCATCATCCCCGGCTTGACGGTCGAAGAAAATTTAAAACTTGCCCAGATCGCCCCGCCCATCGGATGGTCGCTTGAACGCATCTATTCGCTGTTCCCACGTCTCGGCGAGCGCAAGAGCCAGGACGGCATCACCCTGTCGGGCGGCGAACAGCAAATGCTTGCGATCGCTCGCGCCTTGGCGCGCGACATCAAAGTCCTACTTCTGGACGAACCCTACGAGGGCCTCGCCCCCGTCATCGTTCAGGAAATCGCCAAGACGCTGAACATCATCCGCGACCAAGGGATCACAACGATCATCGTCGAACAAAACGCCGTCGCAGCTTTGAAGCTCGCCGACCGCGCCGTCATTCTTGATACCGGTCGTGTCGTTTACGACGACAGCGCCCAGAAAGTGCTCGACGACGAAAAGCTACGCGCGGAATATCTCGCCATCTGACGACTGGCGTCGGGATTCCCGGCGCCCAACATCAATATTAAGACCTGGAGGGGCCCATGTTGGAAACTCAAAACGGCATGTATCTGCCGACCGAAGACTTTAAATCGAACGCACATGCAGACCGCGCCAAATACGACGCGATGTACAAACGCTCTGTTGAGGACCCGGAAGGTTTCTGGGGCGATGAGGGCAAACGCATTGACTGGATCAAGCCTTACACCAAGGTTAAGAACACGTCTTTCGCGCCCGGCAATATCGACATCCGCTGGTTTGAAGACGGCACCCTGAACGTCGCCGCCAACTGCATCGACCGACACGTCGAAACCCGCGGTGACCAAACCGCAATCATCTGGGAACCCGACAGTCCGGACGACGAAGCGCTCCACATCACCTACCGCGAGTTGCACGAACGCGTCTGCAAATTCGCAAACGTTCTCAAAGCGATGGGCGTCGGAAAGGGCGACCGCGTCGTTCTCTACATGCCGATGATCCCGGAAGCAGCCTACGCCATGCTCGCCTCGGCCCGCATCGGTGCGATCCATTCGATTGTTTTCGCTGGCTTTTCGGCAGACGCCCTTGGCGCGCGGGTGAACGGATGCAAAGCGAAAGTCGTCATCACCTCTGATGGCGCACCTCGCGGCGGCCGTATCACGAACCTCAAAGACAACGTAAACCAAGCCCTCACCCACGACGTCGACGAGGTGAAATGCCTCGTTGTCCGCCGCACCGGCCAACAGGTCGCATGGCGCGGAGAGCTGGATTACTGGCTTCACGAAATGGAAGAAACCGTCTCCGCCGACTGCCCTCCGGAAGAAATGAACGCCGAAGACCCGCTGTTCATCCTCTACACCTCAGGCTCCACCGGCCAACCAAAAGGTGTTGTGCACACGACAGGCGGCTACCTCGTCTATGCGGCGATGACGCACCAATACACGTTCGACTACCACGACGGTGACGTCTTTTGGTGTACCGCAGACGTAGGCTGGGTCACGGGCCACAGCTACATCGTCTACGGCCCTCTCGCAAACGGCGCGACAACTCTGATGTTTGAAGGCGTGCCCACCTACCCCGACGCGGGCCGCTTCTGGGCCGTGTGCGAAAAGCATAAAGTAAACCAATTCTACACCGCCCCGACCGCAATTCGTGCGCTGATGGGCAAAGGAACCTCCTTCGTCGAGAATTACGATCTGTCAGACCTCAAGGTCCTCGGCACGGTCGGCGAGCCAATCAACCCTGAGGCCTGGAGCTGGTACCATGACGTGGTTGGCGGCGGGAATGTTCCCATCGTCGACACATGGTGGCAAACTGAAACCGGCGGCCACCTTTTGACGCCACTGCCGGGCGCGACCCCGACCAAACCCGGCTCCTGTACCCTGCCCTTCTTCGGTATCCAACCGGTGATCCTTGAGCCCACGTCCGGCGCGGAAGTCACCACCATCGTTGCCGAAGGCGTTCTAAGCATCAAGGACAGCTGGCCTGGCCAGATGCGCTCCATATGGGGCGACCACGCACGTTTCGAAAAAACCTACTTTGCCGACTACAAAAACACCTACTTCACGGGTGACGGTGCGCGCCGCGACCAAGACGGCTACTACTGGATAACCGGCCGCGTTGATGACGTGATCAACGTCTCGGGCCACCGCATGGGTACCGCCGAGGTCGAAAGCTCCCTTGTTGCTCACGAAAATGTCGCCGAAAGTGCGGTTGTCGGCTATCCGCACGCGATCAAGGGTCAGGGCATCTATGCCTACGTTACCTTGATGAATGGCGTCGAGCCGACAGAAGAGTTGCGCAAAGAACTAGAAGTCTGGGTCCGCAAAGATATCGGCCCGATTGCGAAACCGGACCTCATTCAGTGGGCGCCGGGCCTTCCAAAGACGCGCTCCGGGAAGATCATGCGTCGCATATTGCGCAAGATCGCCGAGAACGACTACGGAGCGCTTGGCGACACCTCCACGCTTGCCGAACCCGAAGTGGTCGATGATCTGATCAAAAACCGAATGAACCGCGAGTGACAACAGACCCTGTATCGTGACCAAAGTCCGCCATCCGGCGGGCTTTGGTCTGTCACCGTGATGTGACCGTGAATTCACGCAACCTGACACAAAGTTTTTCCACCGCGCGCCTTCCCGCTGTAGCATCGAGGAAAATGCCGCAGGCGAAATCATGAACTCTGTCGCAATTCTCGCTCTCACGTCAGCGATACTTTACAGCGTTACCATGCTCGCGCATGAAATCCTAGCGGACCATCCCGACCGTTGGAATGGCGTTAATAATCGCCTTCGCACTTCTATCCGCGAAGTCGCAGGGTTGAGCCTCTTTGTCATCGGGGCCTTTTTCGTCTGGTCCTGAGGCGTGTCGTCCAGCGCCGGCCTCAGTCACCGAACGGCGACACGACACGCCGGATCAACCGCCGTGCGCGCGCCAATCAGTCAGGTATGGCAAGGCGGTCGTTAAACCGCGCGCCGCCACCATTTCCGCCACAGGGTCAGTGCCCTACGACGTTGGGTTGGCCCCTTAAGGGCCATTCTCAATACGTCTGTCATAATACTACTCGTCTGCCTCGACGCGGGTTTGTCCCACGTTCTGGTGGCAAAACTAAGCAGAGACGCGTTTCGTGCCAAGAAACAATTTGTTTATCAGCAAAAAACAACCAGCAGGCGCGGCGCATGGGCCACAAAGCGCCGCTTCACCCCTGTTTCGGCAAAAACGCCTCCACGGCCGCCGTCGCCACCACCAGCATCTTCCCGGTATCCGGGTTGACCACATTCAAACCGCCCTCAACGGCGCGCACTTCGGCCCGCCCACGCGGCAAACCCGCCGCCAAGACGGCACAATCCACAGCCTCGGGCCGTGCCACACCAACCGTCACCTGCACCCGCATATCTTCGTGAGAAAGTCCCGTCGCCTCGAACATCGGAATGGCTGAATGACGGATCGCGTCCTCAATCGCGCGGGCCGCCGCCTTGGTGTAATCCTCGCCATACTGATCGTTGCCCATGCCCATCTCGATGATAAACCGCCGCTCGCTCATGCCGCACCCTCCAGATCAAGCGCCACCGAAATCGCGACATTCGCAATCACCGTCGGCTTGCCGCCATCGGTCCGCGGCACGTCCAGACCGCCCTTGCGCGCTATCACCTCGACTTGACCGTAGGGGAAAATCTCGGCCACCTTCGAGGCCTCGACAGCATCCGGGTCCTGCACTCCAACCTCAACGGTGATCTGCATCTCAGCCTTATCCTTGCCGAACAGCTCGGCCAGATTGATCGAATTGTGCCACAACGCATCGCGCACCGCCCGCACAGCAGCTTCGGTATAGTCCTGCCGCCGAAGCGAACTGCCCATCCCAAACTCTGTCAGCAATCGCTTCACCGCCATCTCGCCACTCCCAATCCAAAACCATCGTAACGCTTATCCCCTCACCACCGAAACAAACAGACCCTAACCACGGCGCGAAAAAAAGGGCGACGCAGGTTTCCCCGCGCCGCCCCCTCAAAATCCGAAGATGGCTTAGTTCAAAGCCGCATCCGTGATCTCACTTGTCCACGCGCCCACAGGGGCAGCCGTAATCACCGGATCAGACCCGCCGGCAAGCAACGTCGCAACCGTGCGATCAAAATCCGCTGGATCAAGCGCTCCGTTTGATCCTGCCGTCAACTTGGCAATTTCGCCCATCATACGCACCTGATGGGCTTCGGTTTGCGCGCCGGTCTCGTCGTTATCAAGAACAATCATAGCAGCTTCCATGGGGTTCTCCTCGGCCCACTTCCAACCCTTCATTGATGCACGCACAAAGCGCACCATCTTGTCCTTGAATGCAGGATCGGAAAGGTTTTCCTCCAGCACGTAAATGCCGTCCTCCAACGTCGCCACGCCCATGTCCTCATACTTGAAGGTCACCAACTCGTCCTCGGCCACGCCCGCATCCAACACCTGACCGTACTCATTATAGGTCATCGTCGAAATGCAATCGGCCTGACGCTGCAACAACGGATCAACGTTAAAGCCCTGCTTCAACACCGTCACACCATCGTCACCACCGTTGGTCGAAATACCTTCCTGGCTCATCCACGACAGGAACGGATATTCGTTGCCAAAGAACCAAACGCCAATGGTCTTACCCTTGAAGTCCTGCGGCCCGGTGATCCCGGTGTCCTTCCAGCACGTTAGCATAAGGCCCGATGACTTGAACGGCTGCGCAATGTTTACAACCGGCAGACCCTTCTCGCGCGCCGCCAATGCCGACGGCATCCAGTTCAGCATTGCATCCGCGCCGCCTCCAGCCAGAACCTGCGGAGGCGCAATGTCCGGACCACCCGGAAGAACCGTCACATCAAGGTCTTCTTCCCCGTAATAGCCGTTCTCCAAAGCCACGTAATAGCCCGCAAACTGCGCCTGCGTGACCCACTGCAACTGCAAACGCACCTCATCGGCCGCAAATGCAGACCCGGCACTCATTCCTAGAGCCGCAACAGCCCCTGCTAAAAATTTATTCATCTCAGTTCTCCCCAGTTTGATTTCACTTTTTTATCGTCTCTGCGACGGATGCCAGAACGTAAGCCACCGCTCCAACACCGTCAAAAATCCATAGAGCAGCGATCCAGCCAAAGCCGCCACCACAATCACTGACCACACCATATCAAGCGCCAATTGTCCAAGCGAGGCATTGATCCGAAATCCCAACCCCACCGTCGGCGAGCCAAAGAATTCGGCCACGATCGCGCCGATCAACGCCAGCGTTGCCGAAACTTTAAGTCCATTGAATACAAACGGCAAAGCCGCCGGAAGGCGCAATGTGATCAGGGTCTGCCAATAGCTTGCCGAATAGGTCCGCATAAGGTCGCGCTGCATCGCAGTCGTGTCCGCCAATCCCGCCACGATGTTCACCAGCATGGGGAAAAACACCATGACAACCACAACCGCGGCCTTTGACTGCCAGTCAAACCCAAACCACATCACAAGGATCGGGGCCGTGCCCACGATCGGCAAAGCGGCCATGAAATTACCCACCGGTAACAGCCCGCGACGCAGAAAATCATATCTGTCCACAAGCACCGCCATCCCAAACGCTAAGGCGCAGCCGACAACATAGCCCGACATAGCACCCTTCAGGATTGTCTGGACAAAATCTGCCCAAAGCGTCCGAAGGTTGCCGGCAAACGTCACCGCAATCTGGCTTGGGGCGGGAAGGATCACGGACGGCACATCCAATGCCGTCACGATCGTCTGCCAGCCGATCAGAACCACAGCCCCCAAAGCAAAAGGCGCCGCTAACCGTCCCACAGAAGGCGCTTCGGCCCATCCTGCGAGCGCGTCGACAAACTGCCAGCCAATATAGGCTAAAAGCGCCACCCAAAGCAGCGCCATCCCACCATCACTTTCCGCGCGCCCCAGTGCGGCCAAGGCAATCACGACGAACATCAGCAAGAAAACCACCACCGAGATCGTCGTGCCCATCGCTTCGCTGAACCGCCTCAAGTCTGCGCTCCCATCGCTCGAAGTGTGCGCCGTTCAATC
>CAJQNG010000210.1 GCA_905479635.1 uncultured Boseongicola sp.
CGTTTGTAGAGTTCTTCCGCAGAAAAGCTTTCGAGCGGACGATCGACTTCACGTCCGCCTAAAGCACCGCAGGCCGACAGGGTCAGCACGGTCACGGCAAACATCACAAAACTGCGGAGCGCAGACCCACCCAAACGCATCAAAACTCGCTTTCTATTACGAACTTATCGTGTTCGTAGCACAGAAAATTCTGGGGCAAAATGGCCAAAGGAAGCGCGAAGACGTGTCAGGCTGCAATCAGTGAATAGTCCACATCGCTAAGACCAGAGCCTGGAAGCTGCGAAACACGGCTTGGATCACATTCGACAAGGCGAAACGACGTCGGGTCAGCGAAGACTGCGTGCAGCAGAAGGTTTGTCAGCGCATGGCCTGCTTTATCACCGGTGTAACGACCAAGAATTGGGCCCCCTGCCAGCGCAAGATCACCAAGAGCGTCAAGCATCTTGTGACGGACAGGTTCATCGTGGTGACGCATACCGCCCGGTGTCATGATGGCGTCTCCATCCACCACAACTGCCGATGTGACGTCGCCACCAATGATCTTACCTTGCGCACGCATCGCATCGATGTCGGCTTTGCGGCAGAATGTGCGACTGTCACAAAGCTCGCGCACAAAAGCACCGTTCGCCATATCAAGTGATTTTTCCTGATAGCCGATTGCGGCATCGGAGAAATCGATTTCAAAATCGATCGTGAACCGGTCGCTTGGCTCGAGCGTTGCGGAGGCATCACCGCGCGTCACGGACACCGGCTTCAGGATTTCTAGAACACGCACCGGTGCATTAAGTTGAACGAGGCCGCGCGCAAGTATGCCAGTGACGAACTGTGCAGAGGAGCCGTCCATCAGGGGCACTTCAGGGCCGTCGATTTCGACAAGGGCGTTGTGAACACCGCAGCCGGCAAGGGCGGCCATAACGTGTTCGATGGTCGAGACGCTGACGCCATCTGCATTCGCGATACGGGTACAAAGCTGTGTATCGTTCACGGCGCTCCACCGTGCTGGAACCAGTGGATCGCGGTCTTCGATATCGGTCCGGTGGAACCAGATCCCGTATTCGGCCGACGCGGGCTGGATCGTCATACGGACGATGCGCCCTGTATGCAGACCAGAGCCTGTGAAAGTCACAGATGATTTCAGAGTTGTTTGCACGATCGTACCTGTTTTTTTGGTCAGACACTGCCTCATGATCCGACAATCGTTAGCTAGGCGGGGCGCCGCGTCACCTCAACACAATCATTGTAACAGTCTGAAACATCACTGTTACATTTGGGCGAATTGCCGCCAAACGTCTGCACTACGCGCACTAAATTATTGTAATACAAAAGAAAAAGGTCGGCTCTTGCCGACCTTTCCCATGCAAATTAGTGACGCGACGTTAGTTCGCTTGACGGCGCAAGAAGGCTGGAATCTCGATCCGCTCTTGCTCTTCCGACACTTCCTGCTGTGGTTCAGACCGTGCAAGGTTGGGCTGTTGGCGTGCCATTTGAGGCTGTCTTTCGCCACCCTGAGCCCCTGACATGCGGTTGATCAGGTTGTTAATCCCAAAGCGCGGACGCTCGTCAACGGGGGTAGCTGCCGCTGTCGGCGAGGGTGCAACTGCCGCGGGGCGACGTGCCTCGCCCGGAAGATATCCGGCCATGGAACCCGGCGCACGACCAGTCACCCGCTCAAGACGTGCAAGCGCTTCAGGAGATGGTGTTCCTGGTACGGCGCGGCCTTGTGGTGTGACAGGCTGATGCGAGAAGGTGGCTTCTGGCGCCTGCTCCGCGGCAGGTTCGGGCTGCGGCTGATACGCCGGAAGCGGCAAACCGTCTTGCGCGACAGCAGGCGGAATGTCCTCGAACAGCGATGGCTCGACCTGCTGTGCGGCGACGACATGAGCGACGGCTGGCTCAAGCGGCGCGTCCATTGCGGGTGCGGGCTGATGTGCAAGCGGCTCGGACATTTTGCGACGCTGGATCGGCGCGTCCATCATATTTGAATTTGCATCAATGCCTGTTGCGACAACGCTGACGCGCATAACACCTTCCATACCAGTGTCGAGCGTCGACCCCACGATGATGTTCGCGTCGGCGTCGACTTCTTCGCGGATGCGATTCGCAGCTTCATCAAGTTCGAACAGCGTAAGGTCGTGCCCGCCCGTGATGTTAATGAGGACGCCCTTTGCACCCTTGAGGCTGATCTCGTCCAGAAGCGGATTGGCGATGGCCTTTTCGGCGGCTTGAACCGCGCGATCTTCGCCTTCGCCTTCCCCGGTTCCCATCATGGCTTTACCCATCTCGTCCATCACAGCGCGAACGTCTGCAAAGTCGAGATTGATAAGGCCCGGGCGAACCATAAGGTCGGTCACACCCTTAACGCCCTGATACAGAACATCATCGGCAAGCGAGAACGCTTCGGTGAAGGTTGTTTTCTCATTGGCAAGACGGAACAGGTTTTGGTTTGGAATAATGATCAAAGTGTCGACCATCTTTTGCAGAGCTTCGATGCCCTCTTCCGCCTGGCGCATCCGCTTAGCGCCTTCAAACTGGAAGGGTTTGGTAACCACGCCAACCGTCAGTACGCCCAATTCACGCGCAGCCTGGGCAATGATCGGAGCCGCGCCCGTGCCTGTGCCTCCGCCCATACCTGCTGTGATGAAGCACATGTGAGCGCCTGCAAGGTGGTCAACGATCTCTTCAATCGTTTCTTCTGCCGCAGCAGCGCCAACAGAAGGGCGCGCGCCTGCGCCAAGACCCTCGGTTACGCGAATGCCCATCTGAACTTTTGTCGATGCGACAGACTGTTGAAGCGCCTGCGCGTCTGTGTTGGCAACAACGAATTCGACGCCCTCAAGCTGCTTATCAATCATGTTGTTCACAGCGTTACCGCCAGCACCGCCGACACCAAAAACGGTGATCCGTGGCTTGAGCTCTTCGTGGGTGGGCATCGTTAAATTCAATGTCATTACTCAATCCGCCTGTTGTTATCGCACCCCCGGGCAGGGGCGCCCTTATTTTCGGCCTGCCGCCGACGTTTGGGTCCTTGGACATTACCGCGTGGACGACGTCAGGTCACCCCGATTCGCGGCGAAAGACACCAAATATGGCAATTTTTTGACCACCACACCCAGCATCTTGGTCGAACGGCAAGATCATGCGGATTTCAATTACATAGCCACTAAAGCTCACACAATCGGCCTTCAAGATGCGCCTGAATGCACATCTAAGAGTTGTAATCCGATAATGGAGTGACCTGCTCCGCCTCTCTCACGGTTCTTTCCGAACCTTGTGGATAACTTAACAGATTCGGTTCGGGCCGTCGCCTAAAAAGTGCGCCGTAGACCCGCGAAAGGCGGGCCTTTGCCGATTGATCTTTGGCGAAACGCAGCGCTCTGAACCACGTGCCCTGCTCACCAGTTATCCCGGAACCAGCGCACGGCCCGCTTGAAAGAACGATGGGCATTCCGGTCGGTTGGCATTTCAAAGTCCCACCATTCGTCTTGCGGGTGAGAAGCGAAGAGGCTGAGGCCAACAGCACTGGCAAAGGCCGCTCCGGTCACGGCCTGCGGCAGGCCTTGAACACGAAGCGGGCGACCGATACGGATGCCTTGGCCAAGTATTTTTGGCGCAAGTCGATCAAGGCCCGGGATTTGACTGCCACCGCCAGTCAGCACAATCTGTTGCGATGGCAGATGTTCAAATCCGGCCGCATCCAGGCGTTCGCGCACTTCTTCGAGAATCTCTTCCACACGGGGGCGCATGATACCAATAAGTTCCGCGCGGCTGACGGTGCGGCGATCATGCTCCCAATCGCCGGTTTCGCCGCCAATTTCGATCAGTTCACGGTCGTCCATGCCGGTCGCCACAACGCCTCCGTGGAACGTCTTCATGCGTTCGGCGACGGCAGTTGAGACTTGCAGACCTTTTGAGATGTCTTGCGTGATGTGTTCGCCGCCCATGCGGATACTGTCTGCGTATATCATGTGCTTCTTGATGAAGATCGAGAGGCCCGTGGTGCCCCCACCAAGGTCAATGCACGCGCTGCCAAGTTCCTGTTCGTCTTCCACAAGTGCTGACATGCCGGACATATACGCCGACGACGCAAGCCCTGCCAGTTCGAGATCACAGCGCTTCAGGCAATAGATCAGGTTCTGCAAAACAGAGGTATCTACCGTCAGCATATGCATGTCGCAGGCAAGGCGCTGACCGATCTGGCCACGTGGGTCTGTAAGCCCCGAGCGATGGTCGAGGGCAAAGTTGACAGGCTGCGCATGGAGTATATCACGCTCCAAGCCATAGTCAGGGACATCGCAAGACGCCAAAGCACGCGCGACGTCCTGTTCATCGACCACGTCCCCGTCAACTAGGACGGTGCCCGCAAGTCCATACGAGCGAGGCTGGCCGCCAGACAGGCACGCAATCACATGGTCCACACGCACGTTCGCCATCTTTTGCGCGGCTTGCACTGCGGTGCGTATTGCGCGCTCGGTTTCCTGAATGGCGCAGCTTTCGCCAAGCTCGACGCCGCGCGACCGGGTGGTCGCGGCCCCAATAACGCGGAACCGGCTTTGTCCTGCCATTGCGCCAATGCCTTCGCCTTCGGGGAGACCTGTTGCGCTGTCGAACCTGAGGATCAGGCAGGCGATTTTGGACGTACCAACATCCAAAAGCGCGATAACTCCGCGTTGCATCGCAGCGCGGCGCATGGCGCGCATGGCGCGCTGGCTTTCGTAGAGATCGGTCATCTGAGGGTGTCCCTGGTCTCGGTCAGTTCGATGTCTGTCATGGCGTCAATTGCCCCTGTTGTAAGACGTAGCACCGGGCGGCGTGGGTTGCGAAAGTCGATGGCCGCAATGTCGCGGGCCAGAAGATCCTGTGCGCCATCAAGGGCGATGACTTTTTTCAATGCGGTTGTGGGATCGCTTTCCGGCAGTTGAATGCGTTGGTCGCGATCCAAAACAAGATCCCAACGGCGCTCTCCCACGCGCAAGAGGCCGCGAAGGCGTGGCGCGATGGGAGCTGACAGAGCGATCAAGTTCAAAGCCTCGGGCACTGCATCATGGGCACCCTGCCCGACGATCAACGGCAAATCCGAGCGGTCACTGCGCATCGCAACGGTTGAGACACGGTGTCCGTCACGGTCCAAAAGACTGAGGCCCTCTGCCTCCCGCCAAATGATCGCGGGAACACGTTCGGTCACATCAATGCTAAGCACACCTCCGCCGCGTATTTGCACAGCAGCACTTTCGACCGCGTCCAGTGTTTCGACTGCAGCGCGGATTGCATCAAGGTCGAGGTCAAACGACGACTGCGGAAAATCAATGGCAAGGATACTACGGATATCGACGGCCACGGTTTCAGTGACGTCTTCGACGGCCATCATACGGACCATAAACTCGGGCCGTTCCTGGATTTGGCGGCGCAATTCAGCGATCCGGTCCGAAGCGTCCTCGCGGCGGTCTGTGTCCGAGGCCCAAAACGCGCCAATGCTGGCAACGATTAAAACCGGGAGCCCGTAGCGCAGGAAAGTTCTGAAGCGCGGCGTCAGCATGAGCCGGTTCATACGGTAGGCAAGGCGCGATGGGGCGGGATCTCTCATCTGTCGCATGAGGCGTCTTTCACCAACCAGTCGCACAGATCAGGAAATGACATTCCAAAGTGTTGGGCCTGTTCGGGCACAAGCGAGGTTGGCGTCATGCCGGGCTGGGTGTTGGTTTCAAGCGTGATGAGGCCGTACAGGCCCTTTGTGTCATCCCAGCGGAAATCAGTGCGAGTCAGACCTCGACACCCAAGAGCGTTATGGGCAATGACCGCGTGGCTCATGCAGGCCTCGGTAATTTCGGCAGGGATGTCAGCGGGAAGAACATGGTGCGAGCCCCCCGGCGCATATTTGGCGTGGTAGTCGTACCAGCCGTCGGTGACGATCTCAGTCACGCACAATGCGCGATCCTCAAGAACCGAAACCGTGAGCTCGCGACCCGGAATGTAAGCCTCGACCATAAGCGTTTGAGGCATGTTCTCGGCAATAAGGGGTGGTCCGTTCGCGCCTTCGGGCACTATATAGATACCGACCGACGACCCTTCGTTGTTCGGCTTGATGACGTAAGGCGGGGCCATGACATGGCTGCCTGCAACCTCGTTGCGGGAAAACAAATGACTTTCGGTCACAGGAATGCCAGCACGGCGGAAGACCGCCTTGGTGCGTTCTTTATCCATGGCCAGAGCAGAGGCGAGCACGCCAGAATGGGTGTAGGGGATTTGGAGCCATTCAAGGATGCCCTGGACGCAGCCGTCCTCGCCCCAACGTCCATGCAGCGCATTGAAGACGATGTCGGGCGCAATTTCAGCCAAACGCGCTGCCACATCAGGCCCCGCGTCCAGCTCAACCACATCATAGTCTTTCACCCGCAGTGCGGCCGCACATTCCTTACCAGACGATAAAGACACCTCGCGCTCGGCCGAGTGTCCGCCCAGTAGAACCACAACTTTGCGGGATGTCCTGCTCGACATTCCCGAAACTCACTTATTTTCGGACCGTTTTCGGTCTCGTTTGCCTATTCAGTCCGAAGTTGGACTAGTCGTCTGCCTCAGGAACCGGTTTTCCGACCCTCATGATTTCCCACTCTAATCTGATTCCCGCGTGCTCGAACACCCTTTGTCTGACCTCTTCGCCAAGGCCCTCAAGATCAGCGGCCGTCGCCGTGCCGGTATTGACCAGAAAATTCGGGTGTTTGGGCGACATTTGCGCGCCACCCTTTGTCGCTCCGCGCAATCCGGCGTCATCAATGACCTTCCATGCTTTCATCGCGTGGCTGTCATCGGCCTGCCCGGTCGAGCTGAACCCAGCCGGATTTCGGAACGTCGAGCCCGCAGTGCGGTCTTTTGTCGGCTGAGTCGCGTCTCGCTTTGCAAGTTGGTCTTCCATGCGCGCGGCAAGCGCCTGCGGCTCACCGCGATTTGCCTCGAAGGTTGCCGAAAGAATGATGGCCTCATCGGGCAAGTCGGACTGACGGTAGCGGAAATTCAGCTCATGAGGGCCAAGCGTTACATGCTCTCCTGACCGAAGCATTACGTCTGCGGAAACAAAATGGTCGGCGACATAGCTGCCATAACATCCCGCGTTCATCCGCACAGCGCCGCCGATTGCGCCGGGGATAGTCCGCAGAAACGTCAAGTCCAGCCCCGCGGCGGCGGCTTTTCGTGCGACATGCGCGTCCAATGCCCCGGCGCCTGCGGTCACTTGTGTTCCGGCTATCTCCATGCCGGCAAAGGCCCGCCCAAGGCGGATGACCACGCCCCCTAGCCCACCATCGCGCACGATCAGGTTCGAGCCGACCCCTATCGCGAAGATAGGAACGTCCTGGGGCAGCATTTTCAGGAAGGTCGCAAGGTCGTCAGCATCGGACGGAAGAAACAACCAGTCCGCAGCCCCCCCGACGCGTAACCACGTCAAAGAGGACAGGTCATAGCCTGCCGTCAGCCGTCCGTTTACGGGAATATCGTCGATCTTATGCATTGGTCCGGAGCTACCATCCTGCGGCGCGCGAAACCAGAGGGTTCAAACGCGCGCCTGAAGGCGTTGCCGTCAGCATTATCGCGCGATTGGTGCGCCCGTCACGGATCGCATCCACCGCCAGAGATGGAGTACCGGCCAGCGCAGGATCGACACAGCAGCAGCCAGCACAAGTAGTCCGATCCAGATGCCATTTTCCCAAACCACGAGCCCAAGAAGCGGGACGCCAAAGGCCATCAGCACATAGGCCGCAGGCCAATGCTTTTTTTTCGAAGGGAACATCGCGATGACATTGGCGAGAATGCACCAAAGGCAAGCGAGCGAAAGCGAAAGCGTCATGGGGCGACCTCCTTTGACGATCGGGCTTTACTCCAGATGTGCCAAAGGGGCCGACGGAACATTGAGATGAATGCGAAAAGGCCGATCAGGCTTGGCAAGATACCATGCTCCCATCCGATCCAGCCAATCAAAAGGGGTGCTGCGATTAGCAAAAGGATTCCCGGGGGGAACTGAAGGCGCATAGGCAGCGTCGCAATAACCGTTGCAATGAACACCCAGATACATCCGAAAATCAGCGAAAAGCTCATCCCGCGTCTCCTTTGCAGGAGGGCTAAGGGGAAAATACGGCAAGCCTGTGACGAAAGCCTCAAAAAAGCGAAAGCTGGTCGCCTCTGCGAGGGGGCGGCGCGAACAGGTCGCAGCGCAAATCGGGAAGCTTGGAAGCAAGCCCCAATCGCTTGCACTGCAGCGCAAATCTGTGAGCAATCAGTTGCGCATATTTTCCCTGCCCGGTCATGCGCTGGCCCCAGTTTGGATCATAGTTCTGCCCACCGTGGGTTTCGCGCACCCGTGCCATCACACGAGCCGCGCGATCTGGAAATGCTGCCGCCAGCCATTCGATGAATAACGGTGCGACTTCGCGCGGCAGCCGCAACATGATCCAGCTTGCAGCAATCGCCCCTGCATCCGCACCCGCCTGCAGGATGGCTTCGATTTCGTGATCCGTCAGACCCGGAACAACAGGGGATGTCATGATGCGAACCGGGCAGCCTGCGTCAGTTAGGCGCTGAATAGTTTTCAGGCGGCGTTTTGGATGTGGCACGCGCGGTTCCATCGCGCGCGAAATTTTTGGATCGAGCGTCGTCACGCTGATCCCGACACGGACTAATCCGCGTTGGCCCATATCGCCCAAAATGTCGATGTCGCGTTCGATCAACGTGCCCTTCGTGACGATCCCGACCGGATGATTGAAGTCCCGTAACACCTCAAGACAGCGCCTCATAATCCGATGTTCCTTCTCAATCGGTTGATAGGGATCCGTGTTGGTGCCTATTGCTATTACTTTGGGAACGTAAGATTTCGCGCGAAGTTCTTTGGCAAGAAGGTCCGGCGCTTTGGGGCGTACAATAAGTTGTGTCTCGAAATCAAGACCCGGTGACATCCCCAGATAGGCATGCGTTGGGCGCGCAAAACAGTAGATGCAGCCATGCTCGCAACCCCGGTAGGGATTAATCGAGCGATCAAAGGAGATATCCGGCGACGTATTGCGCGTGATGATCTTGCAAGGCGTCTCAAGGCTTACCTCGGTGCGAACGCTTGGCAAGTCTTCTGCGATCTCCCAGCCATCATCAACACGGTCTCGGTCAAACCGTTCGAACCGTCCCGGGCGGTTAGACTGAGCGGCGCGGCCACGGGCATTTGGGTCAGCGGTATGCGTGTTTTGAGGCATTACCACGCCACTAGAACAAAGCATGAACAACATCAATCGAAAAATGTGATGTTGGAGTATGCTTTCCTCGCCTAACGTAACCGCAAGTCAGGTCTTCCGGACATAAATTCCGGGGGGGACTGACGATGACAAACGACCTTGCGGCTGTTGCCGTCACCTTTGCGCTGCCTACATCTGCTGACACCGTTGGACCCTTTACCGACCTTGCGGTTTTTAGCGACAGCCCTAGCGATCCGGGAAACATCTTTATGGCAATAGGCGTCGCGCAGCCGCCCGAGGCTTTCTACCCGGACGGCCAGTTCACCGACGGTGACACATGGGCCACTCAGTTGGGCGTGGCCCTCGCCTTCGGAACAACCTTTGCC
>CAJQNG010000211.1 GCA_905479635.1 uncultured Boseongicola sp.
GGATCGATCCCACCGGCCTGCACCGACTTGCCCGACGGCGTGTAGTAACGCGCCGTCGTCAGGCGCAGCGCTGCCTGCGGCCCGGTCTGGACCACGGTTTGCACCGAGCCCTTGCCGAAGCTTTTGGTGCCGACAACGATGGCGCGGCGATGGTCCTGCAAAGCGCCCGCAACGATTTCAGACGCCGATGCGGAGCCACCGTTGATCAAAACAACGATCGGTTTTCCTTGAGCAAGGTCGCCCTCTTCTGCATTGAAGCGGTCGCCATCTTGCGGATCGCGACCACGGGTCGACACGATCTCGCCCGCGTCAAGGAACGCGTCCGAAACACGCACCGCCTGATTGAGCAAACCACCCGGGTTGTTACGCAGGTCAATAACGAAGCCGTTGACGTTGTCCAGGCCACCAAGCTCTTCCACTTGTTCAGCAAGCTGGTCGCGCATCGACGGGAATGTCTGATCGCTGAAGGTCGTCAGGCGCAATACGACAGTGTCGCCAACTGTGCGCGAGCGCACCGCAGTCAAAGTGATGATATCGCGGATGATGGAGACATCGAAGGGTTCGCCTGCGCCCTCCCGCACCACTGTGATGATGATTTCACTGCCGACCGGGCCACGCATCAGGTCAACTGCCTGATCAAGACCAAGGCCCAGGACGCTTTCGCCATCCACGTGGGTGATGAAGTCACCCGCCTCGACACCGGCTTGATCAGCTGGCGTTCCGTCGATCGGAGAGACGACCTTCACAAAGCCCTCTTCTTGTGTGACCTCGATGCCAAGCCCACCAAATTCACCACGTGTTTGCACACGCATATCGGCGGCGTCATCTGGCGACAGATACGACGAATGCGGATCAAGGGATGTCAGCATGCCCCTGATCGCAGCTTCGATCAGGTCGCCCTCGTCTACTTCTTCGACATACTGCGCGCGGATCCGCTCGAATATATCACCGAACAGGTCCAATTGTTCGTAAACCGAGGCCTTTCGGTCGGCTTCTTGCGCCAACAACGGTCCGGCCACCTGCGTAGTCACAACGGCGCCAAGCATGATACCGGTGACGGACGCTAGAAAGAATCTTTTCATTACAGTTCCTTAATCTATCTGCCGATGAAACCGCGACCCGGGGTCGACGGCCTCCCGGCCCTGTCTTAG
The DNA here is from genome assembly GCA_905479635.1 of uncultured Boseongicola sp. Taxonomy (GTDB): domain Bacteria; phylum Pseudomonadota; class Alphaproteobacteria; order Rhodobacterales; family Rhodobacteraceae; genus Boseongicola. Next base: position 1,152 of record CAJQNG010000211.1, read on the forward strand.
CTCAATATAAAGCGTTTCGCGGCCAGGTTGACCACTGCCTTGTTCGCTTTCGATCAATTTCTCTTGTTCACGTGCAAAATCGCCGCCCATAAGGCCAATTGGTTCGCCCAATGCCAGGATTTGACTGCGGGTCACAAACAGATCAGACGCGCCCGCCAAAATCAGCAATTCGCCTGCACGCGGCTCCAAAATCACGACCTTTCCGAAGTCCGGCAAAGCGCCCGCAAACCGAACCGTGGCCGCCACAGGCGTGGTGACGATTGCCGCTGCATTTGTCGCAATAATCCAACCGGGGCGCCGCACACCCACCGCGTCGGCCTCGTTAAAATCGCGCAGGACCCGGCCGACCACTGGCAAAGCCCAGCTTTCACCGGCAGCGTCCGACCCCTGGGACGCTGTCACAAAATTGTCGGCGAAGGCGGCGAGTGTCTCGGAGGAGTTTATCAACGCCTCCATCGCAGCATCATCGGTCGCGGCTGCTTGCGGCAGATCACTGCGATTTGAGACGGCCTCAGATAAAGCAAGCCGCGCCGCGCGAATGCCCGCCAAGCCATCTTCAAGCTGCGCTTGCCCCGCAAGTTGCAAGGCAACGATATCCTGTATGCCTTCTAGTTCGCGCGCGACTGATTGCGCCCTCGTATTAAGCGCCGGGACCAACTCGCTGGCCAGCATACCGGTGCGGATCGCCGGAAGCGGGCCGTCGGGGTGCAAGACTTGCGCCGCACCGCCGCTGCGTTCGATGCTTTGTAGCGCCGCCAAAAGCTGCATCAACTCGGCATCGCGCCCTTCCAAAGCGCTGCTGATTGCGCGTTCTTCAAGGGCTGCAAGACGCAGACCTTCTCGCATGGCGGCAAGCCCACGCTCGTAAGCGCGCACGGTGACCGTCAAAGCCGCAATCCGATTGCCTGCGCCGTCTGCCTCGGACAAAGCCAAAGCTGCCTCCTGCAGAAAATCAGACGCTTCGCGCGCCAAATCCGCAGCGGAGTCCTGCGCCGAAACCGCCGGAGCGAAGGCCAGTGACAGGCAAAGCAAAAGATGCTTCATCGCGTGATCAAGCTTTGCCCGGTCATTTCAGGCGGTGCGTTCAACCCGAGAAGATCAAGAAGCGTCGGCGCAAGATCCGCAAGTCGTCCGTCCATCAGAGTGGCCCCATCCGGCGCGCCGATCACGGCAACCGGCACAAGATTGGTCGTATGCGCCGTGTGTGGGCCGCCGGTTTCAGGATCGACCATGGTCTCACAATTCCCGTGATCAGCCGTCAGCACCATCGCGCCTCCCGCCGCCTCTAAGGCGACGATCACACGCGCAAGCCCCTGATCAACGGCCTCGCAGGCCTTCATCGCGGCGGCCAGATCACCGGTGTGACCCACCATGTCCGGGTTGGCGTAGTTCACGATGATCAGATCATAGCCGTCCTCGATCGCCGCCACGAAATGCTCCGTCACTTCAACCGACGACATTTCAGGCTGTAAATCATAAGTCGCCACTTTGGGCGACTTCGGCATAAAACGATCCTCACCGGTCTCGGGTGTCTCTTTGCCGCCGTTCAGGAAAAACGTAACGTGCGGGTATTTTTCCGTTTCTGCTATGCGGAACTGAGTTAATCCGTGCTTTGCAACCCATTCACCAAGCGTGTTGGCGATCTTCTTTTTGGGGAAAGCGGCGGTCATGAACGCGTTATGCGCCTGCGAGTAATCCACCATTCCCAGAAGGGCCGCCAATTTCGGACGCTCGCCGACGTCAAAATTCGAGAACACAGGCGCCCCTATCGCGCTCAGAATTTCGCGCGCACGATCCGCGCGAAAATTGACGAAAAATACGCCGTCGCCGTCCTTCATCCCTTGGTAACCATCAGCGATATAGGGCTCGATGAATTCATCGGACTGACCAAGCTCATACCGCTTAGCAATGGCCTCGACCGCATCAGCCACGGGATCAGCTTTGCCTAGCACCATGGCACGATAGGCTTTCTCAACCCTGTCCCAGCGATTGTCGCGATCAAGCGCGAAATACCGCCCGGAAACTGAAACGATTTTGACGCCCTCCGGCAATGCTTGCGCCAAAGCAGCGACCTGATCGTGCGCTGATTGCGGCGGCACGTCGCGGCCGTCTGTAATTGCGTGAACCACAACACTCACACCGCGATCGGTCAGCACCTTTGCTGCCGCGACGATGTGGGTCTGATGGGCATGTACACCACCCGGTGATGCCAGCCCGATAATATGTGCCGTGCCACCGCTGCCCTGTAGTTTTTTGGCAAAAGCGCCAATGGCTTCGTTGTCGAAGAACGATCCGTCTTCAATCGCCAGATCGATCTGCCCCAAATCCATCGCAACGACGCGGCCTGCACCGATGTTGGTGTGACCCACTTCGGAATTACCCATCTGCCCTGTCGGCAAACCAACGTCAGGCCCATGGGTGATCAAAGTCGCATTCGGGCAGGTCGCCATAATCCGATCAAACGTCGGCGTATTTGCAAGAACCGGCGCGTTTGCTTCGCGGTCCGCGCGGAGCCCCCAGCCGTCCAAAATGCACAGAACCACAGGTTTCGGGATGCTCATCTCATGCCTTTCAGGTTGGGATTTTCGCGGACCATATAGAAAGCGTGGCCCGAGGAAAACCACCGCCAAAAGAAGTTAGCTTCGCACGGTCCGTCAAAGATCGTCCTCGCTGTCTGCGCCAAATTCGGTTTCGACGATCCCGGCGTCATATCCTTGGTCCTCCAGCCAACGCCGGAACGCCGACGTATAGCCGTGGGTCACAAACACGCGCTCGGCGCCGGTAGCTTTGATTGCCATGTTCAAACCGTCCCAATCCGCATGATCCGACAGCACAAAGCCCCGATCCGCCGAGCGGCGACGCCGCACACCTCGCAGCGCCATCCAGCCACTTGCAAATGCCGTGGATGTCGGGCGGAATTTACCGGCCCAGGCGCTTGCCATGGCTGAAGGCACGGCCAGAACAAACGCCCCCGGATAATTTGCGGGCTTCAGATCGGGCGTCACACGGATGGACGCGGGCAGTCTTATGCCTTGTGCACGCAGGACTTCATTTGTGTTTTCAATCGCCCCATGCGTCAGGATCGGGCCAATCGAAGGATCGAGGCTTGCAAGGATGCGCTGTGCCTTGCCCAGCGCATAGGCCCCGCAGATCGAGAACCGACCCGACGCCGCGTTTGCAGCCCACCAGGAGTTCATATCGGCGGCCACCGATGACGGAGCGTCCCATTTGAAGACCGGCAAACCGAACGTACATTCGCTGATGAACGTGTGACAGCGCACCGGCTCGAAAGGCTCGCTGACGCCATCGTCCACGACTTTGTAGTCGCCCGAAACAACCCAGACCTCGCCGCCAACTTCAATTCGAATTTGTGCTGAACCCGGAACATGGCCGGCCGGATGGAAGCTGACTTTTGCATCGCCAATCTGCCGGGGCTCGCCATAGGAGATGGTCTCAAGCGCGATGTCACCAAGGCGATGCCGCATCACCGGGGCCGCGGCCTTGGTCGCCAGGTAACGCCCCATGCCGCCCCTTGCGTGGTCCGCATGTCCATGCGTAATCAACGCCCGGTCAACCGGCCGCCAAGGGTCAATATAAAAGCCCCCAGCCGGGCAAAAGACACCCTTCTTGGTGAACGTCAGAATTGGCGTTTTGCCCATACCTTTAATCTTAGCGTCCCAAAACTGCCCGAACAGCGGGCATTTGCATAAAACCAGACTTTACCTGCCGAAAGCCAGGCGCGCTTGCCCTTTGACTTTCCAGCCTCGGCGATCATAGTCAGCGAGAACAAGGGGAATAATGTTGAAAAAACCAAACTACTTCAATGAAATGGGCTCAGGCAATGCGATCCGCCCACCCTATGAGGGACTTGGTGCATGGGCGGCTGAGATGCCCGAGGAATTCCGCAACACCAAGCAATCCGAGGCCGAAGCCCTGTTCCGGCGCATCGGCATTACTTTTGCGGTCTACGGCGAAGGGGGCGACCCGGACCGGCTGATCCCTTTTGATATGTTCCCGCGCATTTTCGCCGCCCAAGAATGGCGCAAGCTGGAACGCGGCGTCAAACAGCGTGCGAAGGCGTTGAACGCTTTCCTTATGGATGTTTACGGGCGCGGTGAGATCGTAAAAGCCGGGATTATTCCGGGGCGTCTTGTCTATCAAAACGAGGCCTACGAGAAAGCAGTGGTTGGGATCAAGCCGCCGCGCGGTGTCTACAGTCATATCGTTGGCATCGACCTTGTACGGACCGGCCCCGACGAATTTTTCGTCCTTGAGGACAACTGTCGCACCCCGTCAGGTGTCTCTTATATGCTGGAGAATCGCGAGATCATGATGCGGATGTTCCCGCAATTGTTCCGCGAAAACCGGATTGCCCCTGTGGAGAGCTATCCGGCGCAACTGCGACGCACACTTGCCAGCGTCGCCCCCGCAAAATGCGATGGCGAGCCGACGGTCGCAATCCTGACGCCCGGCCATTTCAATTCGGCTTACTACGAGCACAGTTTTCTGGCTGACATGATGGGCGTGGCTTTAGTCGAGGGGCAGGATTTGTTCGTCAAAGGCGACTTCTGCTACATGCGCACGACGGAAGGCCCCAAGAAAGTTGACGTGATTTATCGCCGTATCGACGATGCCTACATTGACCCGCTTTGTTTTCGACCGGAATCAATGCTCGGCGTTCCAGGATTGATGAATGTCTATCGCTCGGGCGGTGTTGCCATCGCCAGTGCGCCGGGGGCCGGTGTCGCCGATGACAAGGCAATATATACCTTCGTACCCGAAATGATCCGCTTTTATCTGGGCGAAGAACCGATCCTGAACAACGTCCCGACCTGGCAGTGCGGCAAGAAAGACGAGCTGAAATACGTGCTTGAGAATCTTGGCGAGCTGGTCGTGAAAGAGGTCCATGGATCGGGTGGGTACGGGATGTTGGTCGGGCCGCGCTCGACCAAGGAGCAGATCGAAGTGTTCCGCCTGAAAATCGAAGACAATCCCGGAAACTACATCGCCCAGCCCACACTCGCGCTGTCGACCTGTCCCACATTCGTCGAGGAAGGGATCGCACCGCGCCATGTCGATTTGCGGCCCTATTGCCTTGTCGGAGAGAACATAGAACTTGTACCGGGTGGCCTCACGCGGGTTGCGTTGACAGACGGCTCGCTGGTGGTGAACTCAAGTCAGGGTGGCGGCGTCAAAGACACCTGGGTGTTGGCCGAATGACCCTTCTTGCCCGCCACGCCGAGAACCTTTTTTGGATTGGGCGCCTTGTTGAGCGCGCCGAAACCGTCGCCCGTCTATTCGAAGTTGGCTCACGCAATGCGCTGATCCCAAACACTGCGGGCGGCTTTCGCAACGAGTGGGAATCTGTCCTGCGCGCCAGCGGCTCGGCCGGTACCTTCAAGGCCAAATACGGGGACGATATTCGAGAACGAAACGTGGAAAGCTTCCTATTTTTTGATTCCGATAATCCCTCGTCCGTCGCTTCGTGTATTGAACATGCTCGCGAAAACGCGCGCATTGTCCGCACCTCACTGACCAGCCAGACGTGGGACGCGCTGAACAACGCCAATCAAGAAATGCGCGAGTTGAAGCGGACAGAACGCTCGAAACTGTCGATGAGCGATCTGATTGATTGGACCTTGCGAACAGCCGCATTGATCCGCGGCACAATCGAAGACACGCAGCTTCGGATCGACGGTTACGATTTCCTGAATATCGGCACATATCTTGAACGCGCCGATAGCACCGCGCGCCTTTTGGATGTGAAATACTTTGTGCTTTTGCCACAGGTGGATTTCGTCGGGACCGAACTTGATAACTACCAGTGGCGGACGATTTTGCGGGCACTGTCCGCCCACCGGGCGTTCAGTTGGGCCTATGGCGGCGAGGTTACAGCGGCTAAAATTGCCGATTTCCTGATCCTTAACCGTAAGGCACCACGATCGCTGATCACCTGCGCCGAGGAGGCCTGTTGGCATCTGGACCGGCTTGCCCGCGCTTATGGGCAAACAACCGAAGCCCAAACCCAGGCCCGTCTTCTGGTGGCTAACATGAGCGAGATTACCGTCGATGATATCTTTGAAGAGGGGCTCCACGAGTTCTTGTCGCGGTCAATTGACGAGATCGCGGCTTTGGCGGCTGTCATTAGCGGCGTCTATCTAAGTGGGGAGGCCCGGTAATGCGCTTACAAGTAAACCACCGCACAAGCTACCGATTTGACCCGCCAAAGCGGGGTGTCGCGCAATCATTGCGGCTTTGGCCGTCTCTGTTTGACGGTCAGAAAATTCTGGATTGGAACGTGGATATCGAAGGCGCGGTACGTGGCGCAAGCTTCCGTGACGGCGCCGGTGATCTGATCGAAACCGCGACCTTCCTTGGCTCCGTCGAAAATGTCGTTGTCGAGGTCAGCGGAACGGTCGAAACGACAGATCTGTCTGGCGTCCTGCGCGGCCACTCCGAGAAAGTACCGCCTTTGGCGTACGTCAGGCGCGGGCCTTTCACCCACGCAAGCCCCGCAATACGCGACCTTGCCGAAGCCGCCGTAAAAGACGCCGGAAGCCCAATTGCCGAAGCGCATGCACTTGCCACAGCCGTCGGTGAAGCGATTGCCTATGTTCCGGGAGAAACCGACGAACGGACCACGGCCGCAGAAGCGCTGGAAGCAGGGCGTGGCGTTTGTCAGGATCACGCACATGCGCTTGTCGCAGCAGCCATAAGTCTGGAAATTCCCGCGCGCTATGTGACCGGATATCTTCACGCCGTAGGTGCCATCGCGGAAGCAAGCCACGCCTGGGCCGAGCTATATGTGCGGGATTTGGGCTGGGTTGGGTTTGATGCCTCGAACCGAGTTTGCCCCGACGAACGCTATATCCGGCTTGGGTCGGGCTTTGATGCGATCGATGCCGCGCCCATCCGAGGGGTGTCTCAAGGCTCGGGCGCAGAAGCGTTAAGTGTCGACGTGACAATCATTGATGCAGGTCAACAATAGGGTTTTTTATCAATCTGAGGGCTTTTTGCGGAGAACCTCATCTGAGGCGCGTCGCGCGATCCATGACATTCGGCGATGAGGTAATATTGCCACATTTTTAGGCGTGATGAAGAAAAATCACGCACAGCGTCCGCAGACTGTGTAGGCTCGTTTTGATAGGTATTGTGTCTTTACGGATTAGTAGATTCTTATTCCAGCCGCGCAGATTTACGACCGCGCAGCATATTAGTTCCTCCCTGACTGGATGGCCGTGCTTGCACGGCCCTTTTTTTCGTCCAATCAGTTCGTACTGTCCAATCCATCCGGCTTCCCTACAACGACAAACCGCAGGTTTTCGGGCTGAAATAGCCGGGCCGCCACACGCTTGACGTCATCCAGGGTCACAGCCTCGACCCGGTCGTTGCGGGTTGTGATGTAATCAGGCGTTAGCCCAATGGTCTGCATCCCCACAATGATCCGCGCAATCGGGCCGTTCCCATCGAAACGCAAGGGATACGCACCCGTCAGATAGGTTTTGGCCTCGGCCAGTTCTTCCTCGGTGACGCCTTCTTCGGCGATCCTGGCCCATTCAGCTTTCACGACATCAATCGCTTGCGCAACGCGGTCATTGGCAGAAGCAAACTGACCCAAAAGCATGTCGGCATTGTCGAAGTTCACAAGATACGACCCGACGCCATAAGTCAGACCTCGCTTTTCGCGCACTTCTTCCGAAAGCCGAGACTGGCGACCCGAGCCGCCGAAAATCTCATTGGCAACGAAGGCCGCAAAGAAGTCCGGGTCATCGCGCGCGATACCCGCATGGCCAAAAAACGCGACCGATTGCGGAGTTTCAAAAGGTACAATTGTCATGCCCCCGGTGATGTTAAGCTCCGCCGTCCCCGGCAATTCTGCACCCGTTTTAGGCAAGCCACCCAGCAAACTATCAAGCAACAGCCCAAGCTCTTCGGCCGAGATATCACCGGACGCGCCGACATAGATGCGGTCCCGCGCCAAAACAGCGCGATGTGCCGCAACAATGTCGTCTCGCGTCAGCGCAGCCACGCTTTCAAGGGTTCCGCTATTGTCGCTGCCGTAGGGATGATCGCCGTACACCATCGCGTCGAATGTGTGGCTCGCCATCGAATTCGGATCCGTGGCGTCGGATCTGATGCCTGATAGAACCTGCGCACGCACGCGCTCAACCGCATCTTCATCAAAGCGCGGGTTGACCAATGCGTCGCGCAACAACTGAGAGGCTTCATCGCGGTTTTCGCTTAGCATTCGGACCGACACGCTCAAAGCATCGTCCTGGACGGAAAAATCAAAGCTTGCCGCCAATCCATCGCGGGCTTCCGCAAAGGCGGTGGCATCCATCTCGCCCGCGCCTTCTTCGATCAATCCGGTCATCAAGTTAATCACACCGCGTTTGCCTGTCGGATCAAGCGATGCACCGCCCAGGAACCGGATTTGCAGCGACACAAACGGGATCGAGTCCTCCTGTACCAGCCAGGCTTCAATGCCGCCGGGCGACGTAACTTCCTGAATTTCAACAGCCGCCTTCAAAGGGGCCGCCATAGCCATAGCCATCATCGTGGCAAAGACAACACGGATCATTGCATCAACTCCTCGGACCCTTCGGGCATCACCCAACCAGTGACAGCATTTCGGCGCTCAAAAATGGTGGCCGCGACGGCCATGATGTCATCGGCTGTCACTTCGCCTAGGATTTGCGGCCATGCCTCGATGTCTTCGATTGTCAGCCCACTGGTAAGCCCGCCACCATAGGTGCGTGCGAGAGACGACAGATTGTCCTGCCCGTAAATTTCTGACGCCCGGATTTGCATGCGGATGCGTTCGAGGTCTGCCATATCCACACCGGTCTCTAGAAAGGCATCCAAAGCCTTGTCCATCGCCGCTTCTGCATCGGCAAGACTGACACCCTCGCTTGGCACAACGATCAGACCAAACGTTGTTTCATCAAGCGAAAGTCCACTGTAAAACGCCGCCGAATAGATCGCGACCTGGCTTTCAAACTGAAGCTGCTCGGCGAAGAACGATGTCGTGCCCGACCCGCCCAACAACTCGGCCAGAAGCGTCAAAGCGGCCGCTTCTCCTTGCGCACCCGCATCCCGTTCGGGCGCAAGATATGTGCGGATTACATAAGCCTGACCGATGCGGGGATCCGCATAGGAGAGCCGGCGCTCAGCAAGCTGCGGAGGTTCGGTTACACGCTCACGTGGCTTCACATTCGGATTGGGTGGAATCACACCGTAGTATTGCTCGGCAAGACGACGCACTTCGTCCGGTTGCACATCGCCCGCAACCACAAGGATCGCGTTGTTGGGCCCATAATGCTGCTCATAAAACGAAACGGCGTCTTCCAGCGTCAGCGCCTCGGCTTCATGTTTCCAGCCAATGATCGGAATGCTATAGGGGTGGCTAAGGTACTGCGCGGCACGGCGCTGTTCGGCAAAAAGTGCGCCGGGATCATTTTCAGTCCTCTGGTTGCGCTCTTCGATCACCACATCGCGTTCGGTTGCAATATCTTCCGGCACAAGCGCAAGACCGTCCATCCGGCTGGCTTCCATCTGCATCATCAACTCAAGTCGATCCGAGGCGACGCGCTGAAAATAGCCGGTATAATCGTAGGACGTGAAAGCGTTGTCACTGCCACCGTTGCGCGCCACTGTCGCCGAAAACTCGCCCGCTTCAAGCTCGTCGGTCGCCTTGAACATCAGGTGCTCAAGGTAATGCGCAATCCCAGAAACCCCGCGCGGCTCATCCGCAGAGCCGACCCGGTACCAGACCATATGCACAACCGCAGGCGCGCGATTATCTTCCAAAACCACCACGTCCATACCGTTATCCAGTGAAAACGAGGTGACATCCGCCGCCCGCAACGGCCCTGCAAGGGCTATTACAAAGGGAATAATGACCGTAATGAACCGACGCATGGCCTCTCCTTAAATAAAGTGTCTCGCAAACAAATGAGGGCGATTGCGCGCTGCTTCAAGTTGGACCAACGGACTTGTGAGGCACACTTGCGCTATTGGGCCGGATTTGGTGGCACCGAAGGCGTGCGGATGCCTGCGCGCCGCAACCTCTCAAGTTCAGCGTATTGATCAAGCGAGAGCGACTCGTAGGCTTGAAAGTAGACGTTCACGTTGAACATCCGTTCAAGCAGACGGCCATCGTTTTGCTGGCGGTAGCGCAGGTCCGACGCAGCCAACGTTGTCCGAATGTCTGGCGAGACACCAAAGCGCCCGGTGTAGCGCACCAAAGCCCCATCATTGGAGGCACGTGACAGAACCGCCGGATTGCCACCAAGCGCCACGATCGCCTCGGCGCGCGGTGTTGGATCGGTACGGTTTGTCTGACCGCGGGTTGGTCGCGGCAAAGCAGCAAGGTCTTCGGGAATAACCAATGGCTCGGTCGGCAAAACCCCGAACTCGTCGGGACCCGCACTTCCTGACTGCGAGATATTCAAAAGGTTCGGCATGCGCTCGGTGCTGTTACCGCAGGCGGCAAGCGTCAAAGCAGCAAGCAACAGTAGTGTACGGGTCGACATGTACCAGTTTCCTCGGATCATAACGCCTGTCTTAGCCCGCTTTGGCCTTGGCGTCACGGTCCTTTGGCGGATCGCCTGCCAGAATAATCAGACCAAACGCACCAACGAAAATCGCAATATCCGCAACGTTGAAGGACCAGGGGTTTTCAAAGCCACAACACGACATATTCAAAAAGTCCGCCACAGCCCCGTAAATCAGCCGATCAATGATGTTGCCAATCGCCCCGCCAAGCACAAACCCGGCCGAAATCTGCACCGAAGGGCCCGGCCTGTCTCGCCGCATCCAGATGACGATCCACGCCGAAATGGCCAAAGCCAGCGCGATCAAAACCCAGCGCATTACATCGCCAGCCCCGGAAAATAACCCGAAGTTGATCCCCTCGTTCCACGCCATCCGAAGTATGAGAAATGGTGGTGCCACAAGGATCGTACCAACGGTTTTCAGATCCAACAACTGCACGACCCAGATCTTAACGATCTGATCAATCACAAAAACCGCAATTGCAGTCCGGGTCATGGGGGCAAGGCTAACCATCAGTGACGGAAGTGTCGCATGGCCGTGAAGACCATCGCAAGGCCCGCGTCGTCGGCCGCGGCAATGACTTCGTCGTCCCGTTTGGACCCACCTGGCTGAATGATCGCCGTCGCACCGGCCTCGGCTGCTGCCAGAAGTCCATCAGCGAAGGGGAAGAACGCATCGGACGCCACAACAGATCCAATAGCGGGACTTTGCGCCGCGCCGATGTCGCCCCCCATGCGGCCCGCCTTCAATCCGGCGATGGTCGAGCTGTCGACGCGGCTCATCTGCCCTGCCCCGATGCCCACGGTCGCACTATCCTTGGCGTAAACAATCGCATTGGATTTAACGTGCTTCGCAACTGTCCAAGCAAATTGCAGATCAGCGATTTCCCGAGCGGACGGCGCGCGCTTCGTGACAACCTTCAGATCGCTTTCGCCCACATGCCCAGTATCATCATCCTGCACAAGCCAGCCTCCGGCCACCTGGCGCACGGCAAGGCGCGCAAGATGCGGATCAGGCAGGCCTTGGGTCGTCAAAAGGCGCAAGTTCTTCTTCGCCGCAAAGACTGCCTTGGCCTCTTCGGTTGCGTCCGGAGCGATCACGACTTCGGTAAAAATCCCGGTGATCGCCTGAGCAGTTTCAGCGTCCAGTGTGCCATTCAATGCGACGATCCCACCGAAAGCCGAGGTGCGGTCGCAATCAAACGCGCGTCCGAACGCTTCGGCAAATGTAGCCCCCCGCGCGACACCGCTTGGATTTGCGTGCTTGATGATCGCCACGGCCGGACCACCTTCGGGCGCGAATTCAGCGACCAAGCGGAAGGCCGCATCCGTGTCGTTAATATTATTGTAGGACAGTTCTTTGCCCTGATGCTGGATTGCGGTCGCAAGCCCTGCAACATCCGAGCCGTCGGTATAAAACGCCGCCGCCTGGTGCGGGTTTTCGCCATAGCGCAGCGCTTGCGCCAACACGCCCGCGAAGACCCGGCGACGCGGTGTCGCATCCCCCAAGGCATTCGCCATCCAAGTCGAAACAGCGGCATCATACGCCCCCGTGTGCGCGTAAGCCGTCGCCGCAAGACGCTGACGGAACGCATAGGTCGTTCCGCCGTTGGCCGTAATCTCCGCAAGGACCGCCTCATAATCGGCGACATCAACAACGACGCTGACAAATTTATGGTTCTTCGCCGCGGCGCGGATCATCGCCGGACCACCGATGTCAATGTTTTCGATCGCGGTGGCATAGTCGGCACCGCCTGCCACGGTTTCCTCAAACGGATACAGGTTCACAACCGCCAGATCGATCGCGCCAATCCCGTGTTCTTCCATCGAAGCGACGTGATCGGTGTCGTCGCGTAGCGCCAGAAGGCCGCCATGCACCACCGGATGTAGTGTTTTCACACGGCCATCCATCATCTCAGGAAAGCCCGTCAGCTCGGACACATCCCTGACTTCAAGACCCGCAGCCCGAAGCGCCTTGGCGGTCCCACCGGTCGAGATCAGCTCAACCCCCTGAACCGCAAGGCTTTTTGCAAAATCCTCAAGGCCCGTCTTGTCTGAAACAGACAACAGAGCCCGGCGTACCGGCTGAACGTCACTCATCATTGATGTCTTCTTTTCTTTCTCAATCCACGGCCATCATGTCGTCCATCGCATAGTCACGAATGGCCGACGGGGTCTCTTGCGCCTTGGCAAGGGACCAGCTCACGCGCGTGGCATACTCCATCGCCGTGCCAGAGAGAACAATCTGTTTGGTCGCACGCGGAGAAAGGCGCGATTTTTCAAGATAGACGCTTTGTTCAAGCGCCATCGAGGCCTCGCCATGGGAGCGGAAAACCCAGATCTCGCCACTCTTAAGCGCCATCGAAACTGCGGTCCCGTTCATATCTAGCGTTGCATCGACGTCGGGGTGCAAATGAAACCGCACGGAAAACGGAATGCCGCGCAGCTTTGATTTATCAAACACCAGATCAAAGCGTTTGCGATCTGATGCGTTAAAGGCGATCAGCGTATCTTCGCCCGTTAAAGCGCGCCCGTCATAGCCAAGGTGCAGGGTGCGCACATGGGTTAGCCCATGGCTTGTCAGATACCCGTCATGCCCGGCGACAAGTCGCGTGCCGCCGTCGGCGTCGTCGCGCTCGAATCGGACGTCGCGCGGCGCATCCGTCAGCAATTCCGAATCACGATCCGACATCTTGCCCGCCGCCCCAAGACGAGAAGACGACAGACCTTCGATCCCCAGCGTAGAATGGCTTGGGGTCGCACGGCCTGCACGGCGCCAACTTTTGCCAAACGTCGCACCGGAACCACAATTCACGATGACGGGCCGCCGACCCGACGTCAGCTCGAACGCCAGGGTCGAGGCATGGCCGTTGGCAGAGGCATTCACCCGTGGTGGTGCGGCCGCATCGGCAATAATACTGGTGCGTCCATGGCTGACGCGCGCATAGCCCATCGCCAGACCTTCGTTAGTGATGGCTTTCACGCCCGACGAGGCCAGGGACCGGTCAAGTCGGCCCTCAAGTCCACGCCCGCCGCCATGAAACCGCGCAAGCCCACCGTCTGAATGGCGCAACGCCCGCAACACCGGCGCCACGGCTTCGATCGCCGCAATATGTGCCACGCCCGGTGAGCGCCCCATATCCTGAAGCGCCGCCGCCGCCCAATTCAACAGCGTGAAGACCTCAAGAAGTTCCTCGGGATTTCGGGTCGAAAGCCCGCCGCCTGCATCAATTTCGCGCGCGCATTCCTGCGCCAAGGCGCGGGTTGCCTCGTCCACATGCGCGTCCATCCCATCAAGCGCGAGGCCCGCGTAAATCAAACCTGTCAGGGCTTCAAACCGCGGCAAACCGGGCGACGCTGCCTTCCACCGGCGGCTAAGGAAAAGCGTCTGTGAGGCCAAAGACCGGAAATAAGCCTCGCTGGTTTCCCGTTCCTGACCATTCAGCAAAAGGATCGCGTGATTAATCCAGCGGATCAACCGCCGCCCGGTCAGATCAGGCGTCCAGCCGGGGCCAGCGCCACGACCGTTGCGAGCGATCCACTCATGCGTCCACTGCTGCGCCCGCTTCGTCGCATGGTGATCACCAACAGCCGCCAAATCATCAAGCCAGGTGAACCCGTGGATTTCAATTTCGAAGCCTTCGTCCGGCATCGGCAAGTCCCAAATTGCGACTTCTGGTGCTTCAACAAGAAAACCGGCGAACAGGAAGTTGCCGCCCGTGATCTGACGACCCCGGGCAAATGAGCCTATTGTTCGGGGTTCAGGCGTCGTGGAAAATGCCGTTGCCGGGCGCGAGAACGAAGCCACACGCGCGTGCAAACGGTTCATAAAGCGCGTCTTTCGCGCGTTCCAACTTTCGTCTCTGGACAACGTGGTCGCCCTGCCTCTACCGTCCGATTGCTTCGGACCTTAACGCAAAGGATATCCGAAGACCCCTAGGCGCGTCATGAAAATTATTCGGCTCAGGCGGGTTTTTGCAGCAATGCGATAAAGAAGCCATCAATCCCACCGCGTTCTGCCCAGTAATCAGGGCGCAAACGCAAGCCTCCAGCCGGTGCGACCCAAGCAGGATCAACGCCCTCGGGAACAAACGTCCCAACGGTGAAATCAGGATGGCGTTTCAACGCGGCTGCCAATTGAGCCTCGCCCTCTTCCGGCAACAGCGAGCACGTACAATAGACCAGACGTCCGCCGGGTTTCAGCCACCCGAGGGCGCGGTCAATTAACTCAGACTGAAACGGAACAAGTGTTTCAAGCTCGGTGCCGTCTTTGGCATATCCAAGGTCAGGATGGCGGCGCAATGTGCCGGTTGCGGTGCAGGGCGCATCAAGAAGAATGGCGTCAAACGCGGCCTCAGGCGTCCATTCCAAAGCGTCCGCAATGACAAGTTCGGCCGTCATCCCCACACGCGCAAGGTTTTGGCGAAGGCGCACCACGCGGTTGTCTGAAATATCAAGAGCCGTGACATCTGCTCCGGTTGCAACAAGCTGCATGGTCTTGCCGCCAGGTGCCGCGCATAAATCAAGCACGCGCTCTCCGGGTTGTGCGTCAAGCATAAGCGCGGGCAGTGTGGCGCCCGCATCCTGCACCCACCATGCACCATCGTCGTAGCCTTCGATTGCCGACACCTGCCCGGCCTCCGCAAGCCGTAAATTGCCGGTTGGCAGCAACTCGGCGCCAAGCTTTTCGGCCCAGGCGGCTGCATCGGATTTCACCGTCAGGTCCAACGCTGGCGGGCGGGAATGCGCGATCTCCATCGCCGCGACGGCCTCTTTTTTCCATGTCGCAATAAGTCTTTTGCGCAGCCATTTGGCAGTCTGCGGGGGGGGCAACGCATCCCAGTCCTGTTTCATGCGCATGACATTGCGCAAAACAGCATTCACCAGCCCGGCCTTGCTCTTCTTGACAATCGACACCGCTGCGTTGACGGCCGCGTGACTTGGCGCACCGGTCACATTGATTTCGTAAAGCGCCAGTCGCAGCGCGTTCATCACCTGATCCTCAGGCTTCATCCGCAGGTGGGGGCCAAGAAGGCGATCCGACCGGTTGGCCCAGCGCAAGGCCTCGGTGGCCAAACGCAAAGCGCGCGCACGTTCTTCCGGCGGCAACCCTATCATCACCTCATCAAGGCGATGCGGCGTATGAAGCGGCAGATGCTCTTCGGTCACCTGCGTCATCAGTGCGACAGCGCGCCGTCTGGGCTCTAAACCTGCTTGCGTCATTCCGCCTGCCCCGCCTTGTCCAAAGTTGCCGCCCGCGTATATCAAAGGGGATACTACAACAAGGAAGCCTTTTGCGATGTCAGACGAAAAACTCCCCCTGCCTGCGGCTGCCCAGCGCGCTTTGGCCGAAGCCGAACAACGGCGCAAGAGCGCAAAGGGCGATCCGCTTGCGACAGAACTTGGCGGGCGCGATGGTCCCGAACCTGTCCGCTACGGTGATTGGGAGAAAAAAGGGATCGCAGTCGACTTCTGATTTGCTAATATCAGGAAGACCGTCTGGCGAGCGCTACTCGATACTAAGGTCAGCGGAATCGCCACTGCCCATGTCGGATGTAAAGCGGATTGTGTTTCCCATGACCTCGACAAGCTGACAATTGTCTGCATCGAGTTCCTTGCCGCCCCAGAAAAGATCGCGGCAAAAGAACCCACCGTTCCAGTCCCAGGCACCGGTCACGCTTTGGCCGAACGCGCGACCCTGTATCTGGCCATTGTCCTGCACCTGAATACGAATGCCAAAGCGCCGGAGATTGCGGTCTTTCATCAAGCTTACAAAATTAAGCTCTTCTTCGATGCGCTCAAACCCTTCCGCCAAAGAGGTCGTCGCAAACAGCCCGGCAACCGCGGTCGAAAGTGTAAAAAGCTTCACAAGGCGGCCCATTCAACATCTCCCTATTATATCACACATGATACGAGGGCCGCCCTCACTTGGATCAGTTCAAACCAAGCACATCCAGCATTTCGTATTCACCGGGGTCGCGGCCCTGCCCCCAAAGCGCCGCTCTCAGTGCACCTCGGGCAAAAATACTCCGATCCGTCGCAATGTGGCGCAGAACAATCCGCTCGCCGGGGGCCGCAAAGATAACGTCGTGCTCACCCGCGATGTCACCACCCCTGATCGCATTGAACCCAATGTCACCACGCTTGCGCGCGCCGGTGATCCCATCGCGCCCACGGTCCGACACGTCATCAAGTGACACGCCCCGCCCTTCAGCAGCAGCTTCGCCAAGCATCAACGCCGTGCCAGACGGCGCATCCACTTTGTGATGGTGATGCGCCTCGACAATCTCGATATCGAAATCCTCGTCCAGCGCCTCGGCAACTTTCTTCGTCAACAGTGTCAACAAGTTAACCCCAAGCGTCATATTGCCCGCGCGAATAATCGTGGCATGTCGTCCTGCCGCCGCGATCTTTGCAAGCTCGCCTTCATCCATTCCCGTCGTGCCTATCACATGCACGATCCGCGCCTGAGCCGCTGTCGCAGCGTAGGCAACTGTAGCTTGCGGCGCGGTGAAATCGATGACCGCCTGCGCCGCGGCGAAGGTTTCCAACGCATCATCACTGACAACAACGCCGACCTCCGCACCGCCCATCGCAGCCCCGATATCCAGGCCGACCCAAGCATGCCCCGGCCGCACAAGAACGCCCGCCAGTCGCATGGCATCGCTCTCGCTTACGGCCTTGATAAGCATTTGACCCATGCGGCCCGCGGCTCCTGTGATCACAACACCGGGTAGATTGTGCATCTTTTGTCTCCTTTGTCGCTCTTCCATACGACCTCGCGGCGCGCGAGAAAAGCGCCGCTTGCGGGAGCCTGCACGAACGATTAGATCCGCAGTATGGCAAAGCCTCGTTTCAATGATGGTCCCGGACCCAGTCAGCGCCAACTGCGCGTGGCGGAATTGGTCCGTCGCAAGCTTAGCGACGTCCTGAACCGAGGCGACATACACGACCCTGACCTTGGCCGCATGTCGATCACGGTGGGGGAAGTGCGGTGCTCGACCGATCTGAAGGTTGCAACGGCTTATATTTTGCCCCTAGGCGGAGGTGACCGCGACGCCGCGCTGTCCGCCTTGCGCAAGAACCGTGCCGAGATCCGGCGCGTTGTCGCAAAAGGGCTGGCGCTGAAGTTCGCTCCTGAAATCCGGTTTGCAATAGATGAAACTTTTGACCGGCTTGACGATACACGTCGGCTATTTGCAGACGACAATGTTCGCCGCGATCTGGACAGCGATTAGTTTGACGCTTTTGGCGGCAAGCGCGGCCACGGCTGCGGGTTGTCGCACGGTCGTTTTTGAAGACACACCCTTTTCGGTATGCGAGAGCGCACCAAGCGACAACATCCGCCTTTATTTGCGCGATGACGAAGGTGCGGTACTTGGTACGTTTGACCGGATTATCGCCCAAGCAAAAGCCGAAACACGTGACATCGTTTTTGCGATGAACGGCGGCATGTATCACTCGGATCGCAGTCCGGTCGGGCTCTATATCGAAAACGGAATGGAAGAGGTCGGAATTGTCACCCGTGAAGGACCGGGCAATTTTGGCCTTTTACCAAACGGAGTGCTTTGCATCAAAGATGCGAGTGTTGCGGTGATCGAAAGCCGCACTTTCGCGGCCAATCCGCCGACTTGTACCTTCGCTACCCAATCCGGGCCGATGCTTGTGATTGATGGCGCGCTTCACCCCCGCTTCCTGCCAGACAGCGCGTCGCGTTTCATTCGAAACGGCGTCGGCGTCACCGAGGACGGGACGGTTTTCGCGGTCATTTCGGACGTTCCGGTCACGTTTCACCACTTTGCACGGCTGTTTCGCGACCTGCTTGGCACGCCCAATGCGCTTTTCCTCGATGGCAAGGTATCCCGCCTTTACGCACCCGACTTGAACCGGCGCGATTTCGGGTTTCCATTTGGACCGATGCTGGCCGTTACGCGCGCCTCTGATTGACGCCTCCCGCCGCAACCGATAGCAGACATTTTTTGATGCAACCCAAAGGCGGGAACCGACGTGGCACGGCGTAAAAAAGGACGCGATATCTCAGGATGGGTTGTGGTGGACAAGCCTGCGGGGATGTCTTCCACTATGGTAGTCGGCAAGGTGCGCTGGGCGTTTGACGCCAACAAAGCAGGTCACGCAGGCACCTTGGACCCGGAGGCCACAGGCATCCTCGCCATCGCATTGGGCGAGGCGACAAAAACCGTGCCATTCGTGACCGACGCGACAAAGGCCTATTCATTTACTATCAAACTGGGCGCCGCCACAAACACAGATGACGCCGAAGGCGAGGTTATAGCGACGTCAGAGACGCGTCCGGAAGACGCCGAAATTCGCGCAGCCCTCCCTGCCTTCAGCGGCGACATCCTGCAAGTCCCGCCACAATTTTCTGCGGTAAAGATCGACGGGCAACGCGCCTATGCCTTGGCCCGCGCGGGCGAAAGCGTGGAAATCGCGGCCCGACCACTTTTTGTCCAGCGTCTGGAATTGATGGATCGCCCCGACGCCGACCACGCCACGCTTGAGATGGAATGCGGGAAAGGCGGGTACGTCCGCGCGATTGCCCGTGATCTCGGCGAGACTTTGGGATGTTTAGGGCACGTTCTAAAATTGCGCCGCATTTGGTCCGGTCCCTTCACGCTTGAGGATGCGGTCTCTTTGGATCAAATCAACCAGATGGCGCGCACACCCGAGTTGGACGAAATACTTTTGCCGCTTGAAGTTGGTCTCGCGGATTTGCCGGAATGTCGTACCACAGCCGAGGGGGCTGCGCGCCTTAGCAACGGCAATCCAGGAATGGTGATATCAAGCGAGGCTGAGTTCGGCGATCTTGCATGGGCTTCGTTTCAGGGACAGCCCGTTGCGGTCGGCATTTACCGGTCCGGTGAACTTAGTCCGACGCGCGTGTTTCGATTGTGAGTCTCGTCACTCGGACGCATGCCATCGACGGCACCGAAAGCAGCGCCGTGTATTCGGATTGCGAGCGCTATCGCTTTGCCTTGACGCGGACATGGGGCACCAGCGGCGGACGCCTTCTGTTTGTAATGCTGAACCCGTCGAAGGCCACTGAGCTGGCGAACGATCCCACGGTAGAACGCTGCGAGCGTCGCGCACGCAAGCTTGGCTATGCCGCGATGCGCGTCTGCAATATCTTTGCCTGGCGCGAAACCGAACCTGCATTACTTAAAAAAGCGCGTAATCCGATTGGCGACGCCAATAATGCACAGCTTCACGAGGCTGCGGGTTGGGCAGACAACATTCTCTGTGCGTGGGGAGTGCATGGCGCCTACCTCGGACGCGGCAATGAGGTGGCGCAAATGTTGTCCGAGCATGAAGCGCCGCTTCTTTGTCTTGGACAAACCAAAGACCGGCATCCACGCCATCCGCTTTACGTCAGCTATTTACAGGCGCCAGTCCCTTGGGCACCCGCCTAGGCAGAGGCAGTCTGATCCACTGCCACAAGCTTTACGTTTCGCGGACCCGCATCTATGGCTCCGATCAAAACTGCCGCCCCCCCGGCCATCGGCAAACTCCAAGGCGTCCGAGCCATCAGGCGTTATCGAAACCGAAACGGCGGTTGTCGCAAAACTTCATCGGGCCCCGTCATCTTCTATCTCGCACTCTGCAACATCGCGCGCCGCGTCTTGTTTCCAGGCGGCTTCTTCTTTGATGAATTCACTTTCGCGTAGATCCAGAAGTTCTGACAAAAGGTAGGATTGCGGTCCCTTGCGCGGATGGTCAAACCGCGCCTTCCCAGCCCTCTAGGCTTTCGGCGTCGTCATCTCCAGTGCCGTCGAGAAAGTCATTTCCGATATCACCACGGATCGTGTCATTCACCGCACGACCAAAAATCACATCGTCAAACACGGTTCCGGTCAACAAATCAGGACCCGGCGTACCCTCGATCCGTCAAGTCGGGTTTTTCGCTTTCAAAGCCGCCACCCGAGCCTCCGCTGCCCCCCCAATGAAACGAGACGGCCCACGCCGAGTATCGCAAGAAGGATTTCCATCAATCTCGCCTGTTCTGCCCGGCTTATAATTTAAAGGGTCTATCCACGGAAATCTTGACCTACTCAGGCCTGTCGCAGCGCTCTCCAGAAATCGCTTTGCAAACGGGGCGAGATCTCCTATACGCCCGCATCCGCGCCTCAATTTGGGGCCGGACCCTCCAAGGGCCCTGCTGGACGACATCCCGGCTTGCGCCATCACTCAAACCCTAAGGAGACCCCGATGTCGATTACGACTGAAGAAAAAGCAAAAGTTATGAAAGAATTCGGCACCAAAGAAGGCGACACCGGTTCGCCCGAAGTTCAGGTTGCCATTCTTTCCAGCCGCATCGCAACGCTGACCGAACACTTCAAGACCCACAAGAAAGACAACCACGGTCGCCGTGGCCTTTTGAAGATGGTCGCGACGCGCCGGAAGCTTCTGGACTATGTCAAAGCCAAGGAAGAGTCCCGTTATCAGGACTTGATCCAACGCCTCGGCCTGCGTCGCTAAAAGGGATTTCGGTTCAACAAGAGCCGGACAGCCTGACGCGGAAAGACCTTCCAGAACGAACGATGTGGCGCGGGAAACCCCCGCGCCATTTTCGCAGTAAGGGTCCTAGTTGGACACCGAATGCCCGCTGTGATCCATGCCTTGCTCGGTCACCACAAAAGTCACGGGCACTTCTCCAGCGCGATCAAAGACCAGCGTCGCGTCAACCATGTCGCCCGTCGGAAATTCGCCAGGCTGAAGCCCCATAATCATCACATGGAAGCCACCGGGTGCAAATTCGACCATGCCCTCGGAAGGGATCGAAATTGCCTCAACATGAAGCATCCGCATGACACCATCTTCTTCACGGCTTTCGTGGATCATCGCCATCCGGCCTTCAATCTTGACATCGACGAGCAGGTCGCCTTCCGCACCCATGTTCGAAATCATCATATAGGCACCGGCGGCCCTCGCATTCTCGAAGGCTTTATAGATCACTGGATCCGATACTTTGATCGTGCCAACTTGCTCGCTAGCAACCGCCGAAGTCGCCATAAGCATTGCCGCAATAGACAGAGTTTTACGCATTTTAGTCACCCAAACTAGGTTTTCCGTAATCTACAGGTAATTGCTTGCGCTCGGCCACTCCAGAACTGCGTGACGATCCGGCGCGGGTCGTAGGTGGCTATTCGCGGCCTTCTTGGTATTCTTGGCCAGATCATTCCGGCAACAAAAGCGGCAAACGCCAGTGCAATCACTGCAAGCCAACCCGCAGCCCCTTACTCCCGAGGTTCAGGCGCACAAAGCGTTAGCGCTCCGCCATCTGGCAAAGACACAGTTTGATCCCAAACCTCGACGTGAGGAACGAACTCCCGCACGCGCAACTCAAGGACGCCACGGCCGGCTTCCGGAAGCTCGATCACCAGCTCGGCAAACCCGCCGACCTTCCACGCGAAAAACCCCAGATACCCTTCGAGCGTCGCAAGGCTTATATTTTGCACCGTTTCAGGCGAGGTGCAGACGGCGATCGAAAGCTCAGCGGCATAGGGCGATGTAAAATCCGGCCCTATATCCGGGTCATGCACCATCGTCGAACGCGCCTCAAATGGGGTCGTAGTGCCGCCCAAGCGCACCGTACTTGACGCAAAAATCTCGTCGGCAAGCGGGAACGTCCCGTCATAAAGCCGCGCACATCAACCGTTCCATCGTTCGCCGGTAACCCTTCGGCCCCCATCCCGAAGATCCGCCTGAGATCAGTCGCCGCCATCTTGAAATACAGTGCAACAGATTGCGCGCTGCGATCCACAATCAACGTGGCGTCGGCAGCAATCGCCGGAGTCGCCAGAGCAATGGACACCGCCGCGCTGAAAAAGGGGCGAAAATTCAACATTTCACTCTCCTAAATGATTGCGCAGCCCCAAAAGTCGAGCCTTTGGCCATGCGCAGAACGCACTACACCCCGCACCAACGTGAAAATTCATTTCCAAAGCGCGCATTTTCCTGTAAGGGCGGCCTATCTGAGACGTGACGCACTGACCCTGGCGCATGAAATGATAAGAGGGGTCGGCGGCAATGGGGCCGCCACTTAATCGGGCACTCGGACCGCCGAGACAGGCCCAAACAGGATACGAAAAATGTTCAATGAAGTGAAAAAATCCATTCAGTGGGGCGAAGAGACGCTTACACTGGAAACAGGCAAAGTTGCGCGTCAGGCAGACGGTTCAGTTATCGCCACATATGGTGAGACCTCCGTGATGGCCAACGTGACTTTCGCAAAAAGCCAAAAGCCGGGTCAGGACTTCTTTCCTCTGACCGTGCACTATGGTGAAAAGTATTATGCCGCAGGTAAAATTCCGGGCGGTTTCTTTAAGCGCGAAGCGCGTCCGACGGAAAAAGAGACGCTGACGTCGCGCCTCATCGACCGTCCTATCCGTCCGCTGTTTGTCCCCGGCTTTAAAAACGAAGTTTTGGTGATCTGCACGGTGCTTAGCCACGATCTGGTCAATGACCCGGACATCATCGCTATGATCGCAGCCTCTGCTGCACTGACGATTTCGGGTGCTCCTTTCATGGGTCCGATCGCCTGCGCACGTGTTGGCTTTGAGGATGGCGAATACATTCTGAACCCAACCGTCGACGATATGCACGAGTTGAAAAACAACCCCGAGCAGCGTCTCGACCTGGTTGTCGCCGGCACCAAAGACGCCGTGATGATGGTGGAATCTGAAGCATATGAGCTTACAGAAGCCGAGATGCTTGGCGCTGTAAACTTTGCGCATCAGGAGATGCAGCCGGTTATCGACCTGATCATCGATCTGGCCGAAGATGCCGCAAAGGAGCCGTTCGATTTTCAGGCTCCGGACTACAGCGGCCTTTTCGCCGCTGTTAAAGCCGCCGGCGAAGACAATATGCGTGCGGCCTATGCGATCACCGACAAGCAGGAGCGTACAACAGCCGTTGGCGCAACTCGCGACGCGATCAAGGCAACCTTGAGCGAAGAGCAGCTTGCAGACGAGAACCTTGGTTCAGCCCTTAAGAAGCTGGAATCGGCAGTTCTGCGCGGTGATGTTGTCAAGCATGGCCGTCGTATCGACGGTCGCGCAACGGACGAAATTCGCGATATAGTTGCAGAAACCGGCATTCTGCCGCGGACCCACGGTTCGTCGCTTTTCACCCGTGGTGAGACACAAGGTCTGGTTGTTACCACGCTTGGTACCGGCGACGACGAGCAGATGATCGACGCGCTTTCGGGCACGTATCGTTCAAACTTCATGCTGCACTATAACTTCCCACCCTATTCGGTCGGTGAAGTGGGTCGCTTCGGCTTTACAGGCCGTCGCGAAATCGGTCACGGCAAGCTTGCCTGGCGTGCGCTTCAGGCGGTTCTGCCTGCAGCAACTGATTTCCCTTACACTGTGCGCGTGGTGTCCGAGATCACTGAAAGCAACGGTTCATCGTCGATGGCGTCGGTCTGTGGTGGCTCTTTGTCGATGATGGATGCGGGCGTTCCGCTGAAATCGCCGGTTGCCGGTGTGGCAATGGGTCTGGTTCTGGAAGACGACGGGTCCTACGCGATCCTGTCCGACATTCTGGGCGACGAAGATCACCTTGGCGACATGGACTTCAAAGTAGCGGGTACCGAAAACGGCATCACATCGCTGCAGATGGACATTAAAGTCGCAGGCATCACGTCTGAAATTATGGAAAAGGCGCTTGCACAGGCGAAGACAGGCCGGATGCATATCCTGTCCGAGATGAACAAAGCTCTGTCGGAGACGTCCGAGTTTTCGGTTCACGCACCTCGCATCGAGACCATGCAAATCCCGACCGACAAGATCCGTGAAGTGATAGGCTCGGGCGGTAAGGTCATCCGCGAGATCGTGGAAGTGTCCGGTGCCAAGGTCGACATCAACGACGAAGGTATCATCAAGATCGCCTCGCCGAACGGTGACGCTATCAAGAAGGCCTATGACATGATCCACTCGATCGTGGCCGAGCCGGAAGAAGGCAAAGTCTACAAAGGCAAGGTCGTGAAGATCGTCGATTTCGGCGCCTTTGTGAACTTCTTTGGTAAGCGCGACGGTCTTGTGCACGTCAGCCAGATTGAGAACCGTCGTCTGAACCATCCGTCGGATGTTCTGAAAGAAGGTCAGGAAGTCTGGGTCAAGCTTCTGGGCTTTGATGACCGCGGCAAGGTGCGCCTATCGATGAAGATGATCGATCAGGAAACTGGTGAAGAAGCTGCAGCAGAAGCCGACGCCGAGTAATCTGTGTTCTCTGTTTCGCCCCTTGCGGGGCGATCCGCGCCGCCCTTAACAGGGCGGCGCTTTTCGTTTGGGGCTCTGAGCCAGCCACCTTTGGCGGCTCCCCCAGAATTTATCAGACCCAAAGATAAGCGGGCGTCAGAGAGGCGCTAAGCTATAGCCTGCGCGCTCTAGCGCACGCAGGACGCCGCTTTCTCCGGACAAATGCGCGGCACCGACAGCAATGACTGCATTCTTGCCGTCAACCATCTCGTGGATCATCGGCTCCCAGTCGGCATTGCGGTCAATCAGAAGCGATGTGTTGACTTCGTCAAACAGTGCCTGCCCATTTTCGATCCCGGCCCGGTCCACCATGATCCGGCCAAATTCCCATCCTTCGCGGGTGCGGCCGTCAAAATATGCCTCGATCAGCGTCGATGTATTGGCGTTGCTGTCGTCTGTTGTATTGAGCGTCAGTCGAAGTCCGTCCATCTGATCCTCGAAGGGCGCATCGGCGAAGATACGGATTACCGTCTCCACATTATCCAGCGATTGGATTGGCACCCCGACGTCTAGGGCCACGCTCTCAAGCTGGCGGTCGAGACCCTTGGCACCGGTCTTAACCAGCGCCAAAGCGCAGGGCGGGATCGCAAGCGTCAGGTTCAAGTACCAAGGCTGAAATTGCGCCGCGACAAAGGCTGGAATGCCGAGCGCCGACAGCTGTTCTTCGGCCTTTGTCCAATCCTCGGGCGACAATAAATCAATCAGGGTCGGGCCTTCGGTGATGAAGAACAGATCGGGCTTTGATGCCGCCATCGCGGCCAGGCCTGCCTCGTCTTCAGACGTTGCCTCAAGGATTAGGACGTCCGCATCGCGTAAAAAGGGGTCAATGCGCTTTGCCAGCCCGTCCAGTCGGGCATCCGGGACATGCAGCGTTCCTGCAATAACAACGGTCGACGCGCCCTTATCAGCGCGCCAAAGATTTCCGACAGGAAAAGCATGCGGCGCAACCAAAGCATCAAGTCGGGCCCGTTCTGCGGGGGATAGTGCGTCGATCAGATCAATCGTCCCACAAGATTGCGCCATCGCCACAAGCGGCGTCAGGAGCATCGCCAAAACCATAAAAAGCAGTCGTACCATCAGATCATTTGCCCTGTATTATCGGTGTTTCCACTATGATGGCCCGGATATCAGGCGGAAGAAAGGCCGGATTGGGATTGAGATAGGGTGAGAAATACACGAGCGATCCCCATAGTTTTCGGCGTGTGCCGCGGACAACCTGCGAATGAGTGAAAACCTGAGCAATTTTGCCCCTGCGCCTGGTTGACAGGCGCGGGCACGTTCCTTATCTCCCAATCGTTAGCACTCACTAGAGATGAGTGCCAATCCACTAGCAACTGAACCAAGGAGCGTTCAATATGGCATTTACTCCGCTGCACGACCGCGTACTGGTCCGCCGCGTAGAAAGCGACGATACGACCAAAGGCGGTCTTATCATCCCTGAAAGCGCAAAAGAGAAGCCAGCCGAAGGCGAGATCATTTCGGTCGGCGAAGGCGCACGCAAAGACTCGGGCGAGCTTATCGCACCATCTGTCAAAGCAGGCGACAAGATTCTCTTCGGCAAATGGTCCGGCACAGAAATCACGCTGGACGGCGAAGAGCTGCTCATCATGAAGGAAAGCGACATTCTCGGTACGATTTCCTGAGCAACGTCACTTCCATCAATCAACTGAAATTTCAGACAACCAGGAGCAATCAACATGGCTGCTAAGGACGTCAAATTTGGTACCGACTCGCGCAACCGCATGCTTAAGGGTGTAAACATCCTTGCGGACGCAGTGAAGGTTACCCTCGGCCCCAAGGGCCGTAACGTCGTGATCGAAAAATCTTTCGGCGCACCACGCATCACCAAAGACGGTGTAACGGTCGCTAAAGAGATCGAGCTTGAAGACAAGTTCGAGAACATGGGCGCGCAGATGGTGAAAGAAGTCGCCAGCCGCACCAATGACGAAGCCGGCGACGGCACAACAACTGCAACGGTTCTGGCGCAAGCCATCGTTCGCGAAGGTCTAAAATCGGTTGCCGCTGGCATGAACCCGATGGATCTTAAGCGCGGCATCGACCTTGCAGTCACCAAAGTTGTGGCACACATCAAAGCAGCTGCCCGTGACGTGAAAGACAGCGACGAAGTCGCACAGGTCGGCACGATCTCTGCGAACGGCGAAGCCGACATCGGCCAGCAGATCGCAGACGCGATGCAGAAAGTTGGCAACGACGGCGTGATCACTGTTGAAGAGAACAAGGGTCTCGAGACCGAGACCGAAGTTGTCGAAGGCATGCAGTTCGACCGTGGCTACCTATCGCCATACTTCGTCACCAACCCTGACAAGATGGTCACCGAGCTGGAAGACGTCGTCATCCTGTTGCACGAGAAAAAACTCTCATCGCTGCAGCCAATGGTTCCGCTTCTTGAGTCGGTTATCCAATCGCAAAAGCCACTTCTCATCATCTCAGAAGATGTCGAAGGCGAGGCTCTTGCCACGCTCGTCGTCAACAAACTGCGTGGTGGTCTGAAGATCGCAGCTGTCAAAGCACCGGGTTTCGGCGATCGCCGCAAAGCCATGCTTCAGGACATCGCGATCCTCACCGGTGGTCAGGTGATCTCCGAAGACCTCGGCATGAAGCTTGAATCTGTCACAATGGACATGCTCGGCACAGCCAAGCGCGTTTCGATCACCAAGGACGAGACAACGATCATCGAAGGCCTCGGCGAAAAAGCCGAGATCGAAGCACGTGTTTCCCAGATCCGTCAACAGATCGAAGAAACCACGTCCGACTATGACCGTGAGAAGCTTCAGGAACGTGTTGCTAAGCTTGCTGGTGGTGTTGCTGTCATCCGCGTTGGCGGCATGACCGAAACCGAAGTGAAAGAGCGCAAAGACCGCGTTGACGATGCACTGAACGCCACCCGCGCGGCCGTTCAGGAAGGTATCGTTGTTGGTGGTGGTGTGTCTCTGATCCAGGGCGCGAAAGCGCTTGCAGACCTCAAAGGTGCGAATAGCGACCAGGACGCCGGTATCGTTATCGTGCGTAAAGCTCTCGAAGCACCGCTGCGTCAGATCGCCGAGAACTCCGGCGTCGACGGTTCGGTTGTCGCGGGCAAGGTTCGCGAAAGCAATGACCCGACGTTTGGCTTTAACGCGCAGACCGAAGAATATGGCGACATGTTCAAGTTCGGCGTTATCGACCCGGCCAAGGTTGTTCGTACGGCTCTGGAAGATGCAGCATCGATCGCCGGTCTTCTGATCACGACGGAAGCCATGGTCGCTGACAAGCCTGCCAAAGAAGGCGCAGGCGGCGGCGGCGGCGGCATGCCCGACATGGGTGGCATGGGCGGCATGATGTAAGCGACTTCCGACCTGCTTGCGGGCCGGAACCGCGTTACCCGACGGGCGGTTTGCACAGCATTTCGTCATCCGGGTTTACGTCACTACCCAAAAGAAGGGGCGCCCGTTGTGGCGCCCTTTTTCTTTTGTCGTCATCAAATTGCAGCCTTAGTTTGGTCGTGACCCCGTAAGGATACTCGCATGTTACGTCACATCATTAGGCATCCTGACAAACCAAGCGCGACGCAAGCAGATCGCGCCGCATTGAAAGCTACCATCGAAGCCTGCGCAGACCACTCCGACGTCCACTCCGCGACCTGCGGCTTCACTGTCAGACCGGGATCAAACCATTTCGACCTCGCTATGACCGCCGACTTCGACGAGACATGGCCGCGTTTCGCCGTGACGTCGAAAGCGGCATGCATGAGGTCTACGTCGCAGCCCGCGCAAAACACGCGGACTCACTCGAGACATTTTCGGAAACAAAAGACCCCTTCTGACGAAATCTTCTTGCGCGGTCACTCAAAAATCCCTAAACCTTCGCAGGTGCAGAAAATGGGAATGTTGCAATGCCGCATGACGGGACCTCTCCAATGATTGAAACACCTGTATTCCCCGACCTTCTGGCGCTGACGAAGGAGGCTGTGCCGGCCGCCGAATCTCTGCTGGGCCGCGCCAAAGACGTTGTCCGCGCTCAGGTCAGCGACGGCGACCAGGTCAGCGCGTCCCTCATCGAAACCCACCAAACTGCAGTCCATGGCCTCGCGTGGGTCGCCACCTATGTCGAAGCGCTCCGCCAGATGCAGCATTGGGCCGAAGCGCTTCAGGCTGACGGGAAATTTGGCGAGCTGGAGCAACTGATCCACCAGATCACCTTCGGCGAATACCTCTGGCAACTTTATGGCGGCATCCCGATGAGCCAGGGTGAGATTATCCGCCCGCAGGACCTTGGCCTGACACAAGATGACCAGCGCACGATGATGGACCCTGCGGTCATGACCCTGACCCAACAGGGCAACACCCAAGCCGCCCGCCTTCGCCTTGTCGCGATCATGCGCGAGCGCACCGCCGAGATCACTATCGGCGCAACAGGCCTTGATGACGAACTTGAAATGATCCGCGAGCAGTTCCGCCGTTTTGCAAAAGATCGCGTGGAACCCAATGCCCATGACTGGCACCTGAAAGACGAACTGATCCCGATGGAGATCATCGACGAGATGGCCGAAATGGGCGTCTTCGGCCTGACGATCCCGGAGGAATACGGGGGGTTCGGCCTGTCAAAAGCCTCCATGTGTGTAGTGTCCGAAGAACTCAGCCGCGGCTATATTGGCGTCGGTTCCCTCGGTACGCGCTCCGAAATAGCCGCCGAGTTGATCCTTTGCGGCGGCACCCAAGCGCAGAAAGAAAAATGGCTTCCTGGCCTCGCCTCAGGTGAAATCCTTCCAACGGCGGTTTTCACCGAACCAAACACCGGTTCAGACCTTGGGGCCTTGCGCACCAAAGCGACCAAGACCGGCGAGACCTGGACGATCAAGGGCAACAAAACCTGGATCACCCACGCCGCCCGCACCCACGTCATGACGGTTCTTGCGCGTTCAGTCCCCGACACCAGTGACTATCGCGGTCTGTCGATGTTCTTGGCCGAAAAGACCCCTGGCACCGACGAGGTCCCGTTCCCGGACGATGGACTTTCAGGCGGCGAAATCGAGGTTCTCGGCTATCGCGGCATGAAAGAATACACCGTCAATTTCGATGGCTTCGAGGTGAAGGGCGAGAACCTTCTCGGCGACGCAGAGGGTCAGGGCTTCAAGCAGTTAATGCAGACGTTTGAAAGCGCGCGCATCCAGACCGCCGCTCGCGCCATTGGCGTCGCGCAATCCGCGCTTGATGTGTCGATGCAATACGCCGAAGACCGCAAACAGTTCGGAAAATCGCTCATCGAGTTCCCTCGAGTGGCGTCCAAGCTGGCAATGATGGCCGTGGAAATCATGGTTGCGCGCCAGCTCACCTACTTCTCGGCCGCCGAAAAAGACAACGATCGCCGCTGTGATTTAGAAGCGGGCATGGCGAAGCTTCTTGGCGCCCGCGTGGCTTGGGCTGCCGCCGACAACGGGTTACAAATCCACGGCGGCAATGGGTTCGCTCTGGAATACAAAATCAGCCGCATCCTGTGCGATGCCCGCATCCTCAATATCTTTGAAGGTGCAGCAGAAATTCAGGCGCAGGTTATCGCGCGTCGTCTTCTGGCCTGATCCCACGGGCGATCAAATCAACAAACCGCTGCCGCGCTGCTGGCAGCGGGCGATCGCCAAGCGTCGGTGCAAAATGCTGACCCAGAAAATGCCCTGTTACCCCAAGCCCCTCCAGAACATCCCGGTCGCTGCCTTCGCCTTCTCCAACCAAAGCCGGCGACAACGGCAACATCCGGTCCGCCCATTCCCCAGCCCCGACCCGCGACACCGCGCGTCCCGACTTTGGCGATACAAACACCAGATTGTCCGAGCGATCCGTTACCGCGCAACGCCCAAGGTCCAGCCCGAAGCCAAGATCATCCAGAAGCGCCAACTCCCAGCGCAGATACCCCAGCTTCCAAAACTCGCCTTCACCGATCATGTCGAGAACGGCCAATGTGCGGCGATATAAGTTAGGATGCGCCTCTCGCTCGGGCATCACAAACGCCAGCAAAGACGTCACCGCATTCAGCGCCGCCAAGGTGTCCCGCGCGCCCATCAAATCAGCACGGCTTCGCACTGGCTCAACAGTAAACGCGCCCAGGTGTTCTTCAAGCCGTGCGCGCCACGCCAGATCAAGCTGCGCCCCCGGCTGTAAGACAGGCGCGATCTTGCGACTGGTCCCGCCCCGGACAACGCCCGCATGCCGCCCCCGACCTTCGGTAAAAACGTCTATGATCGCGGATGTCTCGCCATGCTTGCGCACAGTCAAAAGCACACCCTCTTCGCGCCAATCCATGAAATGCTTATCCCGCCTCAAATCCGCGGATGCAAAGCCTCATGCAAGGCTGGGGTCATCCAGCAAATGCCGCCCCTGCCGATCCTCGACCTCGATCACCCAAAGATCGGAATCAAATGACCGCTGCTTTGTGACGCTGATGTCAACATCAGCCTCGAGGCCCTCAACATGGACAATCCATTGCCGCTCGCCGCTCATAATATCAAAAGACCGGTGATAACAGCAGGCCCGCCCGTCCAGGGTATTCAGCTTCACCAACACAGCCCCCGCCGTGTGATCGCCCCGCGCCACAACAAACGCCGGGATATCCGCCAAACGACATCGCGTCAGATAGGCCGCGACCCAGATTTCAGATGTCAGCCGTGGCGTCATCAGTTGCCGTCCGAAAAGTCGAGCCCCATCTCGGAATAGCGCTCTTTCTCATCAAGCCAGTTCGGCCGCACCTTCACCTGCAAAAACAGGTGCACCTTGCGTCCGAGAAACTCGGAAATCTCGACCCGCGCCAATTGCCCGACAACCTTAATTGTCTCGCCCTTCTTGCCAAGCAGGATACCTTTATGACCATCGCGAATGACATAAATGATCTGATCAATCTTCACCGACCCATCATCGCGTTCTTCCCAAGACTCTGTCTCGACCGTCAGTTGATACGGCAATTCCTGATGCAGGCGCAGCGTCAGCTTTTCGCGCGTCATCTCGGCGGCAATCATCCGCATTGGCAGGTCAGCGATCTGATCCTCGGGATACAGCCAAGGCCCCTCAGGCAAGACACCTGAAAGCCATTTCTTAAGGTGATCGACGCCGTGCCCCTTCTCGGCCGAAATCATAAACGTCTCGGTAAACGCGAACTTTTCGTTCATCTCTTCGGCCAGCTTCAACAGAACCGGCGCTTCCACACGGTCGATTTTGTTGATCGCCAGTGCGACAGGGGCCTGGCCGACGCGGTCGCCTATGCTTTCCAAAATCGCCTCAACGCCCGGCGTGATGCCCCGGTGCGCTTCAATCAACAACACGACGACATCTGCATCAGACGCGCCGCTCCATGCTGCGGCCACCATGGCGCGGTCTAGCCGACGGCGCGGCCGGAACAATCCCGGTGTGTCGACAAACACAATCTGAGCGTCACCCTCAAGCGCAACGCCACGGATACGCGCCCGCGTTGTCTGAACCTTGTGCGTCACAATGGACACCTTCGCCCCGACCATGCGGTTCAAAAGTGTGGATTTTCCAGCGTTGGGTTCCCCGATAAGGGCCACGAACCCGGCGCGGGTGTTTGGAGAGTTTTCTGTCATATGCCAGCCAGTATGTGATTCTGGGTGCAAGGGCCAGACGGGAAGGGTTTTGGCGTGAAAACCGACCGTCGCAGCCAGAAGTGCCCTTTCATTTCCATATTTCCGTCCCGTTGATGTCGTTTCTCGCTGCTAACACTCTATCATTATTGGATTATTTTTGGTGTTTCTATGGGATTACTTCGTTTTCTGTTTGGCCGGGGAGGCCCGTCTTCGGTTGCTGTCGAAAAAGACCGAGCCAGACGAAAGGATATCCCTCAGATTGTTGGGACAGGACCAGCGCCACCAAGATCGCAGCCCCGCACGCTTCCGCCCAAAGCTATTTCGCCAGAGAAGCCAGCGCAACCCGCTGGACCACTCCCTCCACCAGACCCTTCGGCGCAGCAAAATGTCACGCTGCCTTACTGTCGCTACGCCAAGCGCGAAGAACGGGCAGAGCGCGCTCAGATTGTGTACCGCCACGCCTGCGCGCCAGGACCCACGATCCTTAAGGGAAAATGCTACGTCATCGACGGTGACACCATTTCTATCAACAGCGTTCCAATACGGCTTGCAGGGATTGATGCACCCGAACTTGATCATCCCTATGGTAACAATGCCAAGTGGGCGATGGTCGCAATCACGCAAGGGCAGATCATCACGGCCAGGATTGCACCCGAGATGAGCTACGATCGCACGGTCGCTATCTGCTGTCTTCCAGACGGTCGTGACATTGCCGCCGAACTGGTCAAGCAAGGCCTCGCGCTTGACTGGCCGCTGTTCTCGAAGGGTCTTTACAAAGAGTACGAGCCCGAAGGCGTTCGCCGAAAACTCTGGATGACCACCAAACGTCAACCGCCGCCAGCGAATCGCTAAGCGGCCTCTACCCGTGCCAAAAGCGCCTTCGCCGATGCTTGCTCAGCCGCGCGCTTTGACGTCGCCCTTGCGGTTTCGGCCTCGCCGGTGCTCAGACGCGCTTCAACCGTAAACATCGGCGCATGGTCAGGGCCTTCGCGCCCAATTGCTTCGTAGGTCGGAGGCGCCAATCCGCGCGCCTGGGCCCATTCCTGTAACGACGTCTTAGGATCGCGCGCGTCGCCTTCAACGGTCTCGATGCGCGACTTCCACAAC
>CAJQNG010000212.1 GCA_905479635.1 uncultured Boseongicola sp.
GCGGCTCGATGTGCGATAGTTGTGGCATGAGACGCGATAACATCTGCCTTTACCTTGGCCCCGCCGACCGATCTGAGCTTCAAGCCCTGATCACCAATCGCAACACGCGGCGCAAGCTGGTCTGGCGGGCCGAGATCGTGCTGGCGACGGCGGACGGTCAGGGCACCTTCGCGATCATGCGACGGACGGGCATGTCGAAGCCGACGGTGTGGCGCTGGCAGGAGCGATATCTCGATGAAGGCGTGGCAGGCCTCAAGCGCGACAAGACACGACCCTCGCGCGTACCGCCGTTGCCAATGGAAACAAGGCTGAAAGTGATTACTAAGACCGTGCAGGAAACCCCGCCCAATGCCACGCACTGGAGCCGCGCGCTGATGGCCGACGCCATGGGCATCTCGCCGTCGAGCGTCGGTCGGATATGGGCGGAAGCTGGTTTGAAGCCGCATCTCACGAAGGGTTTCAAGATCTCGAACGACCCCATGTTCGAGGAGAAGGTTACCGACATCGTAGGGCTGTATCTCGACCCGCCGGATCGCGCCGTCGTGCTGTGCGTGGATGAGAAGTCACAGATCCAGGCGCTTGATCGGACCCAACCGGGACTGCCGCTCAAGAAGGGCCGCGCGGCTACAACGACCCACGATTACAAGCGTCACGGCACAACCACGCTGTTCGCCGCGCTGGATGTGAAATCAGGCAAGGTCATCGGAGACTGCATGCCGCGGCATCGCGCCAAGGAGTTCCTGAAATTCCTGCGCCAAATCGACAAGGCCGTGCCCGCGCGGCGAGATGTTCATGTGGTTCTCGATAATTACGCCACCCACAAGACGCCCGACGTGAAGGCCTGGCTGGCAAAGCACCCCCGCTTCAGGCTGCACTTCACGCCCACCAGTGCCTCATGGCTGAACCTTGTGGAGCGTTTCTTTGCCGAAATCACATCAAGGCGTATCCGACGCGGCAGTTACTCCAGCGTCGATGATCTCGAGGCCACGATCTTCGAATATCTGGCGCAGCACAACGAGAAGCCCAAACCCTTCAGGTGGACCAAAACCGCACAGGACATTCTCACCCGGGAACGCCGCGCGCTGGATGCTCTCGATGAAATCAGGGGGAACAGGTAGGAAGCGTCAGACTCGGAACACTAGCTGCCTCTTCATTAGAAGCCAACGGAAAGCGATTTGCCAATTGAAGCAGGTCTTCGAACTGACGGGTCAGATACAACGAAACAAGCGCGCAATTGATTTGATCAGATCGCGGGTAAGGATCGATCGCTAAGGACATATCGGAGGCGGGCAGCGCCTTTCCCGGCTGGCCCGCAAACAGCAGAATACTGCATCTTTCCGCATGGCTTTGTGCATCGTTCGGATTGATCGACAGGGACTTGTCGATCAGGCGTTCCGCTTCGGCCAAGTCGCCGGTGTATTTCAGCCCGGAAGCTTTCAACGAGTAGGCACGGGAATTCAGCGGATCAAGGGAAATCGCCTGATCTGCATTGGCTTGCGCGGCGTCCCATGCGCGCTGGGGCCACTGCGTCCAGCCAAATTTCATGTCATTCAAATAGGTGTAGCCCAGCTCCGCGTAAGCGTTGGAATAGCTTGCGTCCAACTTGATGGCCCGCTCAAAAAGCTCTCTCGCATCAACGTTGGCTTTGCGATTGATCTCGCGCATGACATCGCGCCCGCGCAAAACAAGATCGTATGCAGTGAGGCTGTCCGTTGGCGCGACCGCAACACGCGCCTCCTCCGCTTGCGTCACGCGAACCGCCAGAGCGGATACAACCTGCCGGGTCAGCGTGTCTTGTACTTCGAATAAATCGAGGATGTCTTCATCATAGCGATCCGACCAGATCAAAACCCCGGTTGCGGCCTCTGTCAGTTGCACATTTAAGCGGATCTTATCTTCGGATCGTTGAACCGAACCGCTGACAACATAGGCCGCTCCCAGATCACTTGCCCGATCAAGCGCCGAGCCGCCGGGGTCTCTCAAAGGTTCAACCGCGCTCCAGGAAAGCACAAGCAATCCGGAGAAACGACCCAACGCGGCGATCACGTCTTCGGTCACACCATCGCTGAAGTAAGATTGATCGCTTTCGCCGCCCCTGTTTTCAAAGGGCAAAACGGCGATTGTCGGACGCGTGGCTTCGATGGGCACTGTGGCTGCAGTTGGCGCTTCGGTCCTCGCCGTTTCGACCGGCCCGGTCGAATTGCCGGTGAGAAACCAGAAACCCGCAATCGCGATCGACACAATGACCAATGCCACAGCCAAAGCAATCCGACCGCGCGCCTTGCGCTTGTGTGGCACTACCGTTGCAGCGGCGCTTGGTGAGTTCACCACGGCATAGACGTGAAGCGGTTCGTCGATGTTTTTGACCTGTTGCTTTCCCCGGTCCTCGAAGTGAAGCGGCAGCTTGTTCCCGATCTGATCGCGCACGGCAGAGGTCACCGCGATGCCTCCGGTATCAGCCAACGCTTCAACGCGCGCGGCCACGTTGACGCCGTTTCCAAAAATATCGTCGCCATCTACGATGATGTCACCAAGATTCAGACCAATTCTGAAATGCAGCTGCTGGTCCTCAGGCAGTGGCGCGTTCTTCATGGCAAGAGCGTCCTGGATGGCAACAGCAGCTGAAAGCGCATCGACCACGCTGTCGAATACGGCAAGAACTGCGTCCCCCGCAGTCCCGACGACACGTCCGCTGCGTTCGACAAGTATTCGGTATATCAGATCGCGCCATTCAATAAGTCGCGCGTGTGTTCCGGCCTCGTCAGAGGCCATAAGGCGGCTAAACCCCACGACATCTGCATGCAGGACCGCAGCCAGTCGGCGATTGGGACCATCCGTTTGACTGTCCACGGGGACATTGTGATTTGACAAACTCGCTTGCCTCGTTTGATTTCAGACTAGAATTGCAACAAGAACATTATTCTCTGGGCCCAAGTTAATTCGTGATATACCTGAATTTAATCGGGTCAATGCGCAAGTCGACTCATCTTTACAGCGAGGTACGGGAAATGAACACGAAACCGACAAGACGCCGCGTGATTGCTATTGCGCTGGCAGTGGCAACCGCAGGACTCCCCGCTTTTGCCGGCGAACTGGTGAGCACTGACAGCGAAAATCTTGCACTTTCAGGCTATGATCCAGTTGCATATTTTACACAATCGCAGCCCGTGGAAGGTAACCCGGACATTCGTTTGGAATGGCAAGGGGCAAATTGGCAATTTGCATCTATGGAGCATCGCGACCTGTTTAAGGGTGCCCCCGAGAAGTATGCGCCGCGGTATGGCGGCTTTTGTGCTGGCGGCATGTCGCTTGGACGCAAGACAGTGGTGGATCCCGAAGCCTGGATGATTGTGGATGGCAAGCTCTTCATGGGCGGGTCTCAAGGCGCGGTGGATTACATGAAAAAGGATACCGACACGAAAATCGCAAAAGCAGACGAGAATTGGAAAACCTTAGGCGTAACCAACTAGTCCCCACCGGTTAAAGAACTGCGTTCATAGCACGATCTGAACGGCGCATGGCTGTCCGATTTGGTCTCAATGTCGTCGTTCGCTGCAGCGCGCTCCAAAGTCCACTTTTGCCGCAAATCATCAATTTTGGCATTACAGGTCCAGAGCTCAGATTGATGCGATCCGAACTATCGGTTTGAAAGCTTAACCAAAACAGGATCACCGCACTTCGATCTTCACACTTCTTATCGATCCGGTAAAACGCGACGCCGCTTCCGCTCCGATCGTTTCAACAACTGGGGTGGCCAGGTCGACTCCCACGTCTTCTGTTTCATCGGCGGAAAAGACCATCGGCTGGGTGCGCGAGATAGTTTCTTCGGCCACTTTTTTGTCGTTCACAAAGAGCGTTCTGTTGCCGCCTTTGCCCATGCCCACACCTACTTAAGCAAATTCGAACCGGATGGTGGATTTATCGGCAGGCAGCGTCTCGGTGGCTGCTAAGGTTGTTCGTTCTAATCCGAGGAAATTGTAGTCGTATGCTGGTAAGCCCTTCTTTACACAGAGCGCCCAGCCGCCGAAACGGCCGCCTTGCACGATGACCGCGCCGTTGCCACCATCCTCAGGCACCTCGACCACGGCGGTAATGACCTTCGAGTGATTTTTGACGTTCAGAAACACATTTTCGGCCATGCCGGTTATG
>CAJQNG010000213.1 GCA_905479635.1 uncultured Boseongicola sp.
TCGAAAACAGAAAATTTGTTTGCTATGTCAATAAGGTTCGCCCGCGTGAGCAACCTTTTCTCGACAATCTGCAAACGTTCGGTCGCGGACGTGCGAACCGTCGTAGCCGCAAGCTCATCGGGAATCTGCGCGCTTTCTACCAGCAGTGTCGCACTCGCCACATAACGCGACGGCAACATCATCGCCAACCCAACACCGAGCGCTGAACAGAGCACAAATATGGTAGCCATCATTGGCAGGCGCTTCATGAACAAGGCTTTGTAAAATGTGATATCGGACATCATTCGGCTGCATCTCCCGCTACATGCACGGCAGGCAGAAAAATCCCGTCTTCGAGGACTTCTTCAATGATCGCGCCGTCGACAACGCGACGCTCTTCAGTTGCTGCATAAACCATCGCAAAATCACACAATTTGTTCACCAATCTTGGAATCCCACGTGAATGTTCATGAATGAGATCAATCGCGTCTGAGGTGAACTCATTGCCAGAACCGCCGACATGATTGAGGCGATGTTGGATATACCCTGCAACGGCCGTGCGATCCAGTGCCCCTATATGATAGGTCGCGGTAACCCGCTGTGCAAACTGGCGCAACTCCGGTCGCATAATCATCTGACGCAGTTCGGGCTGCCCGACCAGAATCAGTTGCAACAACTCATCTTTGTTGGAGTTAATATTGGTTAACATCCGCAACTCTTCCAGTCCTTCGATGCTGAGGTTCTGAGCCTCATCAATCACAAGCACGACGCGGCGTCCGCTCGCGTATTCCTCGATCACATAGTCCTGAAGTTGCTGGAACATCGTCACATACGATCCGGTCAAATCCGCCTGGATCGAGAGTGAATTCAAGACCCATTGCAACAGCTCACCCCGGCCACCTTGCGCGTTTGAGATCAAGCCGAGGGTGATATCATCATCAAGCGCTTGAAGAAGTTTCTGGATCAGCGTCGTCTTTCCGGCACCCACTTCCCCAGTCACAACCGTTATAGGAGCCCGGGTTATTACGCCGAATTCAAGAACAGAAAATGCACGTCGGTGCGCGCGCGACCAGAACAAGAAATCTGGATCGGGCAACAGCGTGAACGGTCGCTCGGTAAACCCGAAGTATTCAACGTAAAGATCGTTACTCGTCATCGTCTCGCTGCTGTTTTAAGGACCTACGCAAAAGAGCGTCGGATCCGAAGTTAACTAGACTTAATGGCTATATCGTGTCGCCGCCACGGCCTTTCTGCAAATTTCTGCCAGAAAGACCAAGCAACGCCGAATCACACGTCACCATCGCATCATTTGGCTTAATCAATCGTCCACGTTTTGTGGACAATCTGTGCAGTTTTTAAGCAATCGTTTACCAAAGCCGTGTTTGAATGTGTCTGTCTCAAGCGTTGATTGAGGCGACATTACGGCTATCAGAAGGCGCTTTCTTGCGGTTTTTCAGGCGTAACATCCAAATGACGGCACATGAACCAAGGCAGAGAGCTCAGGTAAGCTCATAAAACGAATGGAAATCTTCCAATGCTGACCGCAAAATGCTACCAAGTAATAGACCTCGCCTTCCAGTACCTGCTGCTGATTTGTGTCGTGTTTGGGTCTAGTGAGTTTTAGGGGGCCGAAATTGATTCGGTAGTTAAGTATGACAGTACATGTGACCAATGTTGCAAATCGCTCTGCTGCGAATGTTGACGCCTTACCGATATCAGGCCCGGTTCAAGCCCATGGGCTGTACCGATCCGGCATTAAGCGTGGTTTTGATCTGGCGCTTGTAATCATCTCCCTACCTTTCGTTATTCCATTTATGGGATTGATCGCCTTGTTGATCGCCTCGGACGGTCACTCGGCACTATTCCGTCAGGAACGAGTCGGCCGCGACGGCCGTCGGTTCACGATTTGGAAATTCCGCACGATGGTGCCTGACGCGGAAGTCATGCTCGAAGCTCACCTTTCGGAAAATCCTGGTGCGCGGCGCGAGTGGAATTCGAAACAGAAACTCGCCAAAGACCCCCGCTGCACCCCGATTGGCCGAATTTTACGCCGGACGTCTCTTGATGAGTTGCCGCAGATCATGAACGTGATAGCCGGTGACATGTCCCTGATCGGACCGCGGCCTATGTTGCCGTGCCAACAGGCGCTTTACCCAGGCCGCAGCTATTACAGTCTGCGCCCCGGAATTACCGGTCTTTGGCAGGTCTCGAAACGAAATGAGACCGAGTTTGCAGAGCGGGCCTATTATGACGATGCTTATGATCTTAGCATGTCTGCCTGGCAGGACCTGAAGATCCTGGCGAGAACCGTTACGGTCGTTGTCCGTGGAACCGGCTACTGATCTTCTTTTTAATCCCGCAACAGTGAGTTAAATGGGCTGGTTGCGCACATTTGTGTTTGTTAGTGTCGCTCCAATTCGTTTTGAGGAGTTTTTCATGCGGTCTTCCACACTTTCTCGCGGGCTCATTTTGGGTGTCGCTATGGCCTTTCTAGCAGCGTGTGACAACGCCGAGGAACGCGCAGAAGGCCATTTCAATAACAGCCTGGAACTCATTGAAGCAGGCGATGTTGAGCGCGCAATCGTTGAGCTGAGAAATGTTTTGTCTTTGGACGAGTTTCACGTGGCAGGCCGACGCCTTTACGCTGAAACCGTCCGCGACCGCGGCAACTTTAGCGATGCCTATGCAAATTTCCTGCGCTTAGCCGAGCAAGACCCCAATGACATGGACGCCAAACTCGCCCTAACCGAAATGGCCATTGAGGCGCAAAACTGGGAAGAAGCCGAGCGTCATTCTGAAAGCTTGATCGCGGCAAGTGTGCAGCTGGACGGTGTGGAAGTCATCGACCTCGTGATGCAATTCCGCAAGGCAGCGCTCGCCGAAGACACTGAGACAATGCGCAGCCTCACCCGTGACGCGATCGCGCTCACCGAGACGTATCCCGAAGATGTTACGCTTTTGCGGATCATCATCGAAGGCCTGTCGCGCGAAAGCCGCCTCGAAGAGGCCATACAGTTCGTGGACCGCGCCATAGCGATCGAAAAAGACTCTCAGCTCTACTATGGCATGAAGTCTTCCATTCTTGCACAGCTTGAAAACTTCGATGCCCTCGAAGAGCATTTGCGCATGACTGTTATCGCATTTCCCGAGGACACTTTAAGCAAAGGCTCTCTGGTGCGGTTGTTGACTGCGCTTGGGCGCCCTGAACGCGCGGAAGAATTCCTGCGTGAGCAAATCGCGGCAACGGACGATAGCCTTGACTTACAGATCGCTTTGATCGGCTTCATTCGCGAAGTAAACGGCCCCGAGGCCGCGCTGGCAGAAATTGAAGCTTCTGTAGGACGTTACGAAGACAACGCTATTTTGAGGGCGCTGCGCTCGGGCATTCTGTTCGATTCCGGCGACCGGGAAGGCGGGATCGCTGAAATGCAGTCCATTATTGACACAGCCGCCCCCGAAGATGACCGCGCAAGCGACTTCAAAGTCACGCTTGCCCGCATGCTGATCACCAACGGAAACGAGATTGGCGCCCGCCAGCTTGTGGAGGAGGTTCTTGCGCAGGACCCATCACAGGTTTCGGCTTTGAAGCTTAGTGCTGGCTGGTTGATTGAGAGCGATCAAGTGGGGGAAGCTATCAATGCGCTTCGCCGCGCGCTGGACCAGGCCCCCCAGGATGCGGAAACCATGACGCTCATGGCGCAGGCTCACCAACGCGCCG
Organism: uncultured Boseongicola sp.; assembly: GCA_905479635.1. Classification (GTDB taxonomy): domain Bacteria; phylum Pseudomonadota; class Alphaproteobacteria; order Rhodobacterales; family Rhodobacteraceae; genus Boseongicola. Next base: position 3,698 of record CAJQNG010000213.1, read on the forward strand.
GCGAAACAGAATTGGCACAAGATATGCTGTCTCTTGCCGCCGAGGCCTCGGGTTATGCTCCGGACGAAACGATCCGCTTTGCACAGACACTGATTGCAGTTGACCGTTTGCGCCCCGCCGAAGACGCCTTGGTCAGGGCGCTTCGCCAGACCCCCGCCGATACCGCGCTTCTTCAAGCGCTTGGCGAGGTTTATCTGCGCTCTCAGGACTGGCCGCGAGCCCTTCAGGTGGAATCCACGCTGCGTAGAAACGGCGACAACCGCGCCGTCGGCATAGCTGACTCACTCCGTTTGCAAGTCCTTTCGCGCCGCGATGGGCGAGACCAGGCCATTGCCGAACTTGAAAATATGGCGCGCGGCGCTGATGCTGGTGTCTCTGCGCAAGTTGCTCTTTTGCGCGAAAGACTGCGCGCCGGGGAACGTGACATGGCGCTTCAAATCGCCAATGACATCGTCGCCTCGCAGCCAGACAACCCCCGAATAGCTATGGTCCTCGGCGGTGCCCAGCTTGCACTTCGCGACTACGAAGATGCTGAAACGACGTTCCAAAATCTGACCAAGGCGGCTCCCAGCTTTGAAAACGCCTGGATACAGCTGATGCGTGCTCAAAGCTCTCAAGGTCGACTGGATGCGGCACGGTCCACATTGGATGCCGCCTTGGAAGCAAGCCCCGACGCCCCTAACCTCCTATGGGCAAAAGCCACATTCCTTGAGCGTGCAAACGATATTGATGGGGCGATCGAAATCTACGAGGCAATTTACGAACAGGATTCTGGAATTCTCGTCGTGGCCAACAACCTCGCAAGTCTTTTGGCCACTTACAAAACTGACGAGGCCAGCCTTGAACGCGCTTTCGCCATTGCCCGCCGCCTGCGTGGCACAGAAGTGCCGCCGTTTCAGGATACCTACGGCTGGATCCTTCATCGCCGTGGCCAGTCAGAAGAGGCCGTCGAGTATCTGGAGCCGGCTGCGCGGGCCTTGACCAATGACCTGATTGTCCAATTCCATCTGGCCAGCGCCTACGAGGCCTTGGGTCGCACAGAAGACGCCGCCGCCGCCTACCAGCGTGCGATCGATCTTGGTGTTGAAAGTGACCCGCGCCCGCAGGTCGCATTGGCGCAAACTGCCGTCGAGCGATTGTCGGCAGGGGCCGCAACCGAATAGCAGGGCATGTAGCCCTTTGAACACAACGCGTTAAGGGATGTAATCGAACACGATTTGGCGCTTTGAATGCAACGTGAAGAGTTCCATACTGTTGGGGACGTAGTTTTTGGGGGTGAATAAGATGAAAACTCTGGTTTTAGCTATCATAGCGTGCGTGGCGGCAACTGTCGCTTTTGCGCAAAGCCAATACAGTATCCGCAGCGGTGATACGCTTGCGGTCGAAGTCCTTGAGGATCCATCCCTCAACAGGTCTCTGCTTGTGTTGCCAAATGGCACAATCACCTTCCCCTTCGCGGGGAGTGTGCAGGCCGGTGGTCAGTCACCCGATGCAGTAGCCGGTGCGATTGCGTCCAGGATTTCGTCAAACTTCGCCTCTGAGCCAACCGTTTTCGTAACGGTCCAGTCGCTTCGCCCACGGGTCGAGGCCCAGGCACCGCAAATCGGTCCTACCATCGACGTCTACATGTTGGGCGAAATTGGCGCGCCCGGCCTCAAGCGGATCGAGCGTGGTACAACTGTGCTTCAAGCCCTTGCAACATCAGGTGGCTTCACGCGTTTCGCTGCAACAAAACGCATCCTGCTGCGCCGCTCGAATATATCAACCGGCGAGCAAACCGTGTCACGCATCAACTATAAAGCTATCGCCAGTGGTGCTTCGGTAGGATCAGACATTGTTCTTGCTGACGGTGATGTTATCATTGTTCCTGAAAGACGCCTATTCGAGTAGAAAATATGAAAATATCGCGACCGGGACGACTAACAACTGCCGCCCTTTCGCTTGCAGCGATGACAGCGGCGCCCGTGCTGGCACAGGACGGGACCGGTGTCCGTGGAAACCTATCGTTCTCGACTGGCCTAGAGGTCAGCGACAACCCTTCGCTTGTGACAGCGCCCGACGGCACGACGCTTACAAGCGTGACCAACTTGGGCTTTTCCGTCTCAAGCGAAACACGGGTAGATCGCTTTAATTTCAGCGTGGGCGCGGGCATAGAAGGCAAAGATGGTGGCGCGACAACGGAAGCCGACGCTTTGGATGTCCGGCGCTCGAACATAGCGCTTGGCTACACCAGAGAAGGCATAAATTCACGCCTGTCCCTTTCCGGGCGATATGATGAAGCAAATCTAGATGATGACGTCTTCGGTTTTTTCATTGATGGCGTTTTTGATCCCGACGCGTTGATCGTCGAAGGCGGAACGCGCGAACGCACCCAATTCTCAGCTGATTTCTCAACAGGAATAGATGCACCCTTCGGCGTCGATCTCTCCCTTGGTCTGTCTTCAAATGATTTCGTCGATACAGTCGACGATGAACTCAACGACAGTGATGCCCGGCGCTTAAGCGCAATCGCACGCTTCAGCATCAATCCGTCAACGACAGCCCGCTTGACAGGTAGCTACAATCGAACCGACGTTGACAACTTGGACGAAACATCCCGGCGCACTCAGTCAATTGGTGCTGGCGTCACAACACAAATCAATACCGGCCTCGAGATATCAGCTGATTTGTCGCTTGATACGGCCG
>CAJQNG010000214.1 GCA_905479635.1 uncultured Boseongicola sp.
ATTGACGTCTATTTTTGTGATCCTCAGTCACCCCTCTCGGCAGATTGCTACGCAATCGCCTGCCGGGCAATGCGTGGCAAAGAGGGAGTAATGAAAACACCAATCGACTTCTTCGCCAGTACTTCCCGAAAGGCATTGATATATCGGGCTTTAGCCAAGCACAGCTGAGTACAGTCGCTCGCCAGCTTAACGAGAGGCCTCGAAAGACCTTGCAATATCAAACCCCAGCAGAGAAATTTGAGGCGTGTGTTGCAGCGACCCGTTGAAACCACAGCTCAGAGCGGCCATTCGCCGCGCAATGCTTCAATGACTGCTCTGCGGTGCGGAGCAGCCGTTCACGCTATATTGCCCATAGGCAGATTCCGACCTATCGCTAAATATCGCCAAGTCGTAGGGCGTCGCTGTGAAGTCACCCCCCCTGAATGACCCGAAATCGGCCATCCAGAAAGCGTACTAATCAAGAACATTTCCGGCTACTTCTGTTTATGCTAGAACGCTTCGAGACTTGGATACGAAACATGGCGATCGATTGAAACTCTTCCTCAAGTACTTTTCATTTCTCGCGGCGGGGCTGGCAATTTGCGTCGTTGCCTTGCGCCTGATTTTCCCTTTACCGAACATTGCTGACAGACCAACAAGCAACGCGATCTCGGCTACCAATGGAACTTTGCTTGGCAACCTCATGATCCGCGGTATGGAGCCCCAAACAGACGAAATGACTGGGATTATGCTGTTGGCAAGAGGAGACGACGCGCTCGCAAGCCGAATGGCACTTATTGACGCCGCAGAGGTCTCTGTGGATGCGCAGTATTACATTTGGCATGATGATGTATCCGGCATACTTCTTCTCGGCGCGCTAGAGCGTGCAGCAGGTCGCGGTGTGCGTGTCCGACTTCTTGTCGATGATAATGGAGTCCCCGGCATGGATGGCTATCTTGCGGCCCTCAACTCGCAGGACAACTTTAATATCCGTATCTTCAATCCGTCCACCGTACGAAGTCCAAAGATGCTCGGTTACGCATTCGATTTCTTTCGGATGAACCGCCGGATGCATAACAAGTCGCTAGTCGCAGACGGCGCATTTGCTATTATTGGTGGCCGCAACATCGGGGATGAATACTTCCGAGTTGGAGAAGACGTTTTCTACGTCGATTTGGATGCCATCGCGACCGGTGCTGCTGTCGCCCAGACAGCAACTATCTTTGATGCATATTGGAACGCGCCGTCTGTATTTGAAGCAGAGCGGATCATTGTTGGACAAAGGGATCAGGCGACGTTCGACGCGCGTTTGGAGGCAGTAAAATCCTCTGCTGGAGCCAAAGAAGTTGCGGACGAGTCGGTCAACAGTATGAAACGAATACTCGCAAATGGTGAAGGCCTTGAATGGACACGGGTGCAAGTCGTCGCGGACGATCCAACAAAGGGGCTGGGCATCGCAACACGTGACCAACTTATGATTTCGCGTCTGTTAAGTATTCTCGGTAGCGTCCATGGCAGCCTTGATCTCGCCTCTGCATACTTCGTTCCCGGGAAGAACGGGACCGCATTCTTTACTGAGCTGGTCCAAAATGGGGTCGACGTGCGAATATTGACCAATGCACTGGATACGACAGACGTGTTTTTGGTTCACTCAGGCTACAGCCGCTATCGTCGTCAATTACTAAAAGGCGGAGTCGATCTGTTTGAGCTGAAGTTGCGGCGCGAAAGCGTTGCAGAAGATTTGCAGATCCTGCCATTTGGTTTGTACGGTGCCAGTCTACATTCGAAGACATTCTCCGTTGATCAAGAGCGCGTGTTTATTGGTTCATTCAACTTCGACCCTCGATCCGCATTGCTCAATTGTGAGATGGGCTTCCTAATCGACAGCCCGACTATTGCAAAATCTGTATCGTCGATTTTTGATGGCCCACTTGCTTCCATCAGTTACCAGCCAAAATTAACCGCAGAAGGGAAAATGATTTGGCAGGAATATATCGCAGATGGCGAAATAGTCATTTATCAGGAGGAACCGGGTGCAAGCTGGCTGACGCAAATCTCACTTTCGATCATTGGTTTTCTTCCTGTTGAATGGATGCTCTGACCACGGTATTCTGGCCCCAATCGACGCGAGGTTGGTCGTCCCCTTGTCCGCATCTCACGACGAGCCACGCGCTGACAACACGGACCATGAACTTAGGGGAGATAAACAGCGGTCATATTGGCGATTACTTCGCCGCGGGAGCCAAAGAATATAAGGCCTTCGCCCGCAATCCGGAAACTCTCAACGCTTTCGAGCAATAGAAGAAGCCGTTTCTCCGCTTGATCAAGAGGCATTGGGCAGGCCATCCGTGTGGAAGCGGCTGGTCCGAAGTTAAGTTCCTGATCGTTGTAAGTGAAGGAAGCAGAAATCCGATTACAACCTACCGTGGCCCTCACAGAATTTTGGCTGCTGCCGTGCAGGACGAGATGTGGCTCTCTGAGATTGTTAGTCGCAGTTATCTTTTGCTCATAGATTTGATCAATGCGCCAGTAGGTGTCGAAAAGCGATGCATTGGGGCCGATTGGTCTACATGTAGTCATATCTTCAGCCGAGGTTTTCGTGCCATCAGACACACCGTTGCAACGAGTGATTTCATCTATCCAGCCGCGCAATTTGCTAACGTCTGTGTATCGAATATTTTCGGTTTCTTCCGACCCTGAGGCCCCCGCTTTTACGCCACCTTTTACGATCCCGGCAAAGCGGTACTGGCCTTCTAAGGCGGTATCCATAATGTACAAAGGGCCTCCAGAATCTCCATAACCAGTTCTCTGGGTTGACCCTGGGACGCCTACACAAAAATCATGCGCCGCGTCAAAGTCTGCGCGGTTTGTTTCACACAAGCCAAATTCAGTAACCCGGGATTCGTAGTACTCCATCGGTGCCCCCTCGAGCCCTAGGCCAACGCCGACGGTCGTCGTGCTCGTACCAACTATTAGATCTTCTTCGAAGAAATCAACTATTTCTGCGCCATGTTCGGTCGCGTCAGATTCCAGCTTTAAAAGTGCAGCGTCCAAGCGTTCGGACCCGAGCCTAGCGGGAGAAAATCGCACATCTACTAAACGTAATTTCGCTCCAAATGTCCCGTCGCTCTGCAGGTTCACGCCTACGAAAACAGGTGCACCACCAGAAACTGCGGCTTCGTATGAACCTCGACAATGCGAAGCTGTGAGCACCCAATTGGATGCAACCAGCGTACCACCGCACGCGTTGATCTCTTGACCGTTGTGACTTGGGTAAGGGCTAATCGAGCGGATGGAAACGTAAGACCGGAAAGAATCCACATTGGCTTCGAGACCGTCGATGATCGCCATAGACGGCGTGGACCAGCATAGCAGAGCAACTGCAAAGATAATTCGCATAGTTGTATCCAAAGCTCCTCGATAGAACGATCAATGGTGAATTTGGCCCTCTAATGTTCAAGTGAAATGTAGCTTGGCCTTGAGTATTTGCAAATTGGCATGGTTTTTTGCGACGGTAATGGGGGTCACTCAACACAAACGCTACTTGGGTTCAAGGCAGTCAAAAAGGGCTCAGAGCGGCCGTTCGCTGCACTGGCCGCTACTCGTGTTCGCCATCATTGCGACGACCCGAACCGATTGCGAACAACTTAGGTTTCTTCGAAGCCGCGGTATAAGTTGCAACCGTAATTGCTGTGGCCCCTATCAAGACAGTATGGCCAAGAATGCTTGCTGCAAGTATCGTATAGCTCCCGATCGCGGTAGCAAAGGCAACAGCCCACATTAACCCCAATGCCTGCAACACATAGTGACGTGTCGCAACATCGGGAATATTACGAAGCGGGCTAATATCAGCATCAAATATGAAGTTCCATCCGTTAACTACAAGTTGTTTCATCAAGCGTTCCCTACTGGTTCGGCGGACCCTAGTTGGGATGCCATTTGTTTCCACATGCCTTCTATACTAGAATACGGGAGAATGCTCCAGATGGATCACTTAACTTTGCTGTCCTTGCTGGCGATATCGCCGGCGCTGTCACTTGCTGAAAGCGTACCCCTACGCACAACGCCAATACCCGAAACAACGATTGGTGTTCCCAGGTGCAGATCGGTGTTGACGCGGTCCCAGAGAGGCCGTGGCCATCCATGAATCTGTGCTGGGTCTGGTCCTCATGTTTAGACTTGCCGATAACCTGCGAGATCCCCTTAAACATTCGGAAGATGAGCTGATTGCAGCGCTCGTTTCCCGATTATCAGGTGACTCAAACGCCCACTCTGAATAACGACCCTTGAGTCTGCCTCATAAAAGCATCGTCCTTGGCCGCTCTGGGCTCTGAGCTGCCGTTCTCTGCGCAGAGTGCTGGGGTCTGTTAAGCGGAGAGGCTGTGTGAAAACTCGACATTTCGGGATTTGCACAGGAAGGGGTTCTCAAAAAGCATTGAGGGATCGGCTTTCTTGGGAAAGTATTTTCCTGAGCGACAGTTACAGGAAATGCATTCTCAGGTTTTCCCGTCTGATCGAGTTTTCACACAGCCTCCGGACAAACCGGCTGATGCATTTGCAGCGAACATTGCTACGACACACCGGTCGAAACAGCGACCGAGTTGCGGCAGTGCAGCACAATTTCCCGAAACCGGCCGTTCGCTGCGCCAGTGCCCGATGTCTCACATGCGGGACTTAGCGGGCATTAGCTGAACGAGTATTGCCGGATAAAACGGACCGGCTAAATTGGTCTACCTGTTATTGTTTAAGAAACTTCAGTTTCCCGCAGCCCTGGTCGCCATATGAACTGTTTCTTCTTTGAAAAAGTAATACCACGGACGCGACAAGCCCCTAGCGAAATTATTTTATGTCTAGCCATTGCGACCACTTGTGCGGCCCCAATTCAACCCCATTTCCTTCACAGTTTCAACCTGGAGGCCAACATGGTCCGCTTTCTCATCACCAGCCTTATACTCGCCGCCGCCCCTGCTTTTGCCGATGAACTTTCGGGCACCGTGATCGCATTTGACCGTGTCGATAACGTTATCGTTCTGAACGACAAAAGCGTCCTGACCATTCCCAACTCGGAGATCATTCCCGAGGATCTGATCGCAGGCGAGACCATCACTGTCGAATTCAAAAGCGACGGTGACAATGGTTACGCTGCCTTCGTCAGCATAAAAAAGATGTAACAGCTCTTTGGTTTTTTTGACCGGCGGCCTGCCTTGTACAAACCAAGACGGGCCGCAATGGTTTTTGAGCCAGAAAATTCCCAGGCTGATCCGTCCAAGGCTCGGTGCCGTCATTCGGCACCGGTTCGTACAACGGCCGCTTATGGGGCGACGCACATAGCTGAGGATGCTGCGTCGCAGCGGTCCGGTTCGAGCCCAGAGCGGCCGGACTGAAATCGCGTCCTTCGCTTGTGAAGCAAATCGACAGCCCCAATCGATCCAAGAATTACGCTGCAACGCAGCCAGAAAAGCCGACATTGGTCGCGACCGCAGCGAGGTCCGAGGGGGTCTATTGCCGAGTTGCGGGACAATCCGGCCGTCTAGGAACACTGCATGTGAGCGAAACTTGCGAAGATGACATCGGACAGCGGCGCACCCTATATAACACAAACAGGGTGCGCCAAATTTGCAATTCAACTAGCCTGAGACGTGCTCACTCAGGAACGTTGAAAACGCTTCCCAGCTCGCCGCATCGGCACGTTCCTGGTAACGGTTTGAGCCAAATACCGTGAAGGCATGTGGAGCGCCTGAGTAGACTTCGAGCGTGTAAGTCGTGCCGGCCTCTTCCAGTTCAGTCGCGAAACTAGCTACGTCTTGCATCGTAATTGAGGTATCGGCTCCACCATGTAGAACGAGCACGGGCGGCTCATCTCCGCTCCAGGACTGGCCTTCTGGCGTCGTTAGACCTCCATGGAAGGTCGCGTAACCGTTAGCCATATCCGACATGTCACTCCGTGCCATTTCAAGCGCGACGGCACCACCAAAGCAGTAACCTGTGACTATCATTTCATCGACGCTGGACAGCGATTGCGCCTGTTCGACACCAGCTTGCACCAGTGCCTTCATCCGATCTCGATCTTGATAAAGTGCGCCGGTCGCAGCAATGCGATGGTCCATTGTTTCGGTCGGTGTATCGTTGCCGAACATGTCGAGCACAAAGGCATCGTAGCCCATCTCCGCTAGCATATCCGCGCGCTGGCGCTCGTAGTCGGTCATGCCATCCCAGTCGTGAATGATCAAAACAAGACCTTTGGGGGCGTCAGCTTTGGCCCAGTATCCAGTAAAGGCCTCTCCATCAATCGAGTAGGACACGTCTTCCGCCAGCGCAGGTGCAGCAGCCATCATCAAAGCCACGCAAAGTGATACAAGTCGCATTATTCCTCCAAGTCGTTGTTGATATCTAGACTAGGCCATAATTTGCCTTCTCAAAAGATAGTTCCGAGAGCATCTCTGGCAAGTTTAAGGACGTTAGGCGTCTACCGCCAGAGGCTTCAGCTCGCCCCAAACTATTCAATGTGTCCAAGAAAAAGACCCTGTAAGCAATGTAGCTTTGACACGTCTTGCGGACGCCCGTTGAAAGATGTGTGGCTGCTCTGGGCTCGAAGCTGCCATTCACTGCATCTTGCACCAATGTCAGCTCTGCGGGTGTGAGAAAGCTGACCTTGAAATTATATGCCTGCCGATCCGAGTACCGACAGGTCGGAAACGTCCATTCACGGACAGTTCCTTTTAAACCTAGAATGTGAAGTCCTCGTGCCGAAAAAAAATTACAACAAGCGATCGTTACGCGGTAGAAGCTGTCCTTCGATAACCTTCACGGCCTGGGCTGCAGAAAGGGCCTAAAATATTGCGTTAGCGACGATCATGATCACCAAAGATGCGATCCAATGGCCCGCATCAACCAGGCGGGCATAGGTCGACTGCCCACGGAACATCGCTCCAGATTGCGCCAGTATTACAAAGGCTAATGTCGCCAGAATGACCGTCAACAACAGGTTCGATGCGGCCGCAACGCTGACAAACCAGCTCATCAGAAACAATCCGACAATCTGTGCCGCCAACGCGCCAACATTGGCGTGGACTTTGGCAAGTTCCACTCCTACACCTACCGCCCATTTCTCGCCAAACAGGCGCTCCGAATACCACAGCCAGCCTAACAGAAACGACGCGATGGCCCCGACTGTAACTGCGATCCAGCTTACGTTTGTTGTCAGTTCACCCATAAGATCCTCCTCTATCAAATAGTTCGAGCATGCATTGCCAGAACGGCATAATGTCGCATTTTTTGGCCCGTGTGGCTAGAGAGGCGGTGGCATCTTACTCGTCCGCGCCGGGCCCAAGTCTGCAATGCGGGACGGAGCGGTCATTCATTGCGAGCGCCTCAATCCATAGCAATGGTATCGTTCGACGCCAAAACACATTTTGAATAAAGTTTGTTCGATCACCCAGCTGATCCAGGCGGATGCATCACCGGCTTGGACATGAGGGCCACGGCTTGGTCGAAGGATAATGGTCAGGCACTTGATCCTCCCAAAATGTGTTGGCTGGCGCGCCCACCGCTACGGGCGGACGCGCCATTCAAATATTCCGTCAATATTATCCTGCAGAAACAGCCGCCCCCGAGCGACGGTTGTCAGCCGACCATGATCCAGCACCAAAGATTATTACCATGATGAGACCGCCGGTAATGGCGAGGTTCTTCATGAAGTGGATTACTTCACCTTGCGCTGCCATAGCTTCCATTTCAAAGCTGGGCACCAGGTGGAAGATCGTACCGGCGATCACGGTGAAGCCGGCCAGCAGAACGGCTGCGAGACGTGCTTGAAACCCTACCAGAAGTGCTAGTCCGCCAAGTACTTCAACTGCGATAACAAGCGGCAAAAGCGCGCCGGATACGCCCATCATCTCCATGTAGCCTTGGGTGCCGGCATAGCCGCTGATTTTCTGCACACCGGCAATGATGAAGATGAGTGCGAGAAGAGAGCGCGCCACGGGTGCAACGTTGGCAAATCTGTCGTTCATTTTATTGTCCTTTTGGCTCGAGGCGCATTCGATCGCCTCCGGGATACCTTGTCGAGCGGGCGCCTGATCGACGCCGTAGGATGCGTTGCATGCACGGGACCAAGGCAGCGGACCACCCCTCGGAACGCACGGCCTCTGTGCTCCATCGCACACAAGGTGATGTATTGTGATTTCCGCGTGCGTATTTTGAGGATAAATATCCTATTCGAAGTCTTTCTCGGACGGTTGGTGACCTAGCTAATTTTCAGGTTTGATTGGCGCTGGATTGTCCGCATTGGGCATAGCGGACTTTCGGGCGGCCGGCAGCGAAGGTCTGCTTGCAGCCGGCGCTGATAAGTTTCCGCATCGCAGCGATTGCCGGCTATGCAGTTTTAGCCACAAATTGAGTTGCTGCACTTGGGACTATTTTGGAGCTCACGTCCGCTTCAGCTCCTCAGCCAGAAAATCGTAAACTAAGCGTATGCGGCGGTTTGTTCTCAATTCGCGGTGTCCAACGAGCCATATCGGGAAAACCAGCGGTTCCAGATCAGGGAGCACCCGGCGGACGATTGGGTCTGCATCCCCAATGTAGGCGTCCAGAACGCCGATGGCTGCTCCTTGCCGCACAAGTTCCCACATCACCAGATAGCTCTCGGTGAACAGCGGGAAGTTAGCCTCGGTCAGGCCAAGCCCAAGCGAGTTCAAGCCTTTAAGCATCATGCCGCCGTGGTCCATGTTCACGAAGTCCGCATGGCGCAGATCGTAAGGTAATGTCGGATTGCCGATCTTGGTGATATATCCTGGGGTTGCATAAAGGACCGCATCTGCATCGCCGATCTTCTTTGCGACAAGGTCGGGTTCGGCTGGGCGAAAATTGCGGATCGCGATGTCAGCCTCCCGGCGACGAAGATCGCTGGCATGATTGGCGACGACAATCTCAACCTTAATGCCAGGCTCCATCTGGCGTAACTTGGCGATGATCGCAGGGAGCAGCACAGTCGCATAGGTTTCACTGGCCGAGATGCAGATTGTTCCTTCCAACGCCTGAGACTGACCGAGCGCCGTGAGTGAGACACGGCCCGCGGCCTCGCCCATATCGCGGACATGATCGAGCAGTTCCAGACCACTTGGCGTGAGTGTCAGGCCACGACCGACCCGCTCAAACAAAACGATACCTAACTCTTGCTCCAACCCATCAACCTGACGGCCAAGGGTTGGTTGGGCCATGCCCAAAGCCCGCGCGGCCGCAGACAACGAGCCCTCTTCCGCCGTGACTAAGAAAGCCCGCGCTTTGTTCCAGTCAAATTTTACCGACCGCCAATCCATGCAGATATGCATATCAAAGCACAGGAATTGGTCAATTCGCATAAGGGCCTCTGCACCCTAAACCCAATCCAACATCATCTTGCAGAGACACTAACCCCGTTTCTGCCCGGCAGCACCGCAGCGGTCACACCTTGACCCATGAAAGGAAAAGTAATGACGAAGAGCAATTTAACCACATTGAACCCAAGAGATGCCCGCATTGCAGGCGCACTATATCTCACGATTGCCGTCTGCGGCGGCTTCAGTATCGGCTATGTGCCATCACAGATAGTCGTGGCCGGAAACGGCGCAACCACTGCCGCCAACCTGTTGGATCAACTTGGGCTATTCAGGCTAGGTGTGCTTGCCGATAGCGCCATGATCCTGCTTGAGATTGCGATCACGGTCATCCTCTACCAGATGTTTCGCAGCGTCAGCCCACGGCTCGCCATGATCGCGATGATATCCCGGTTGGGCATGATCGTCGTGATGGGGTTCAATCTTCTTCTTTGGGTCATGCCGTATGTGCTGCTTTCCCAACCCACGGCATTCGAACCGAACGACAGTCAGGCCTTTGCCCAAGTTTTTTTCGAGGCCCACGCCTTGGGGATATACGTCTGGCAGATTTTCTTTGGCGCGCACTTGCTGGCGCTGGGTTGGATCATCCTACGATCCCAACTGATACCGCACCTGCTTGGATGGGGTCTGTCTATCGGGGCGTTCGGCTACCTGATCCAAGGATTGGTTGAGCTGACGTTCACTGATGTGGCGGCACTAGATATCACCATCATCGGCTTGCTTGTCATCGTGACGGTTTGGGAACTCGGATTTGGCCTTTGGCTACTGGTCCGAGGACTACGCAGCACCGCAAGCCAACCCAATTCCACACTCCAGACAGTTTGAAGGAAAACCTGAGATGTATGCTTATTTCTATTCCAAATACGGCAGCCCCGACGTTTTGAACTGCCTACAACTGCCCACCCCAACGCCTAAAGCAAACGAAGTTCTCATCCGTGTGTGCGCGACCACCGTCAGCGCAGGTGACTGGCGGGCGCGGAGCCTGACGATGCCCGCAGGCATGGCGTTGATTGGGCGTCTTGTATTCGGGATAACTGGGCCTCGAAAACCAGTTCTTGGGACTGAGTTATCAGGGATCATCGAAGCGGTCGGTGTCGATGTGACCTCATTCAAACCTGGGGATGCTGTAATTGGATTTCCCGGTGCCCGCTTTGGGGCACATGCTGAATACATCGTGATGCCGGCCGATGGAAAGATCGTTGCAAAGCCAAACGGCCTGAGCTTTGACGAAGCGGCGGCCATACCCTTCGGCGCCACGACCGCTTACGATTTCCTGATCAACAAAGGCAAACTGCGCACAGGGGAACGCGTTCTGATCAACGGCGCATCAGGGTCCGTTGGGTCGGCCTGCGTGCAGATCGCCAAGCACTTTGGGGCTGACGTCACAGGCGTTTGCAGCGCCGCAAATACTGATCTAGTTCGTGCCATCGGGGCCGACCGCGTCATTGACTACAACGCGGAAGACTTCACAGAGGAAGGCCTGCAGTACGACGTAGTCGTAGACACCGTTGGCTCCGCCCCTTGGTCGAAGGCGCAGCATGCTTTGGCCACAAACGGCCGCATGCTGATGATCGCAGGCAATACATCTGACATGATCTTTGGTTGGCTGAAGGCGCGACTGCACGGCAAACGGCTGATCGGGGGAGTCGCGTCCGAGGCCATCGAGGTCTTGCGCAAGGTCGTTGAGCTGACCGCAGACGGTCACTTCCATCCAGTGATCGACCGATCCTTTGACTTTTCGCAGATGGTTGCCGCGCATGCTCATGTCGATACCGGCCACAAGAAAGGCAACGTAGTTGTCACAGTGGCGTTAGACACCAAGTCGCATCGAAATGCTGGCACAGGCTTTCATTTGAACGAGACGGCTCATGTCTAGCGCGTTGAAACTTCAGATCGTTGGTCTGTGCATTTTAACAGCATTTCCCCTCTTCGGCGGCGGGCAAGCCTTGTTGGAAAGCGAATTACATTGGCTTGGGTTGTTTATGTGCCTCAGCAATTCAGTCGCAGTGATAACAATCGGGTTTCTGATGCGCCCAGTGATCGCGACAACAACGCCTCGCACTGGGAACATCTACCTCGTTGCCCGTATCACTGAAGGGGTGTTGTTGGGCATAAGTGCAATGGCATTTCAGAGCAGCTTCTTGGGTTTCACAATTACAAGCGACGTCTTCTACCAACTTGGTATGATTGGGCTCGGCATAGGCAGCTTACCGATGTGTCGCTGGCTGATCGGGTCGAAGCTCGTTCCACCCATGCTTGGCCGCTTGGGTGTCGTGGGATATCTTTATCTTGTCGCCGCGATGATCGCTTCGGCAAACGGTTTAGAAAAAGCGTCGATGGCGCTGTTGCTCCCGGGTGCTGTATTTGAGGTGATGTTTGGTTTCATTCTCGTGCTGCGTGGTCGGAAGGCGTGGATGCCGCACCTGTCGCGTTAGGTGGAGCTGCCGGAAAGTGGACTTTCATCGCTAGGTGTAGCGCGTCAACCACCTTGTCCGGGAGCGACAACCCCCTTGGCCGGGTTTGAAGCCGCTGGGGTTGGCGTGTCATTCGGTGTTTTGGGTTAGTTTTCTCCTTCGTTTTGGTTGCCGCTGATGGTTGTCGCTGGCGCTTCGGCCTGGGCCCTCTTGTTGGAGGCGGCAGCACGCTGACGGAAGCTTTCAGCATTCATTTCGAGGATGGTCGCGTGATGGACGAGGCGATCAATGGCGGCAACGGTCATGGCCTTGTCGGGGAAGATCTGATCCCAACCACTGAAGGGTTGATTGGCCGCGATGGCGATGCTGCGGTATTCGTAACGCCGGGCGATCAGTTCGAAGAGGACGCCGGTTTCGGCCTGATCCTTGTGGGCATAGGTGATGTCGTCGAGGATGATCAGGTCGAACTTGTCGAGTTTCGCAAGCGCTGCCTCGAGAACGAGATCACGGCGGGCGGCCTGAAGTTTCTGCACCAGATCGCTGGTCCGGGCGTAGAAGACGCGGTGCCCTGCCTCGATCAGAGCATGCCCAATGGCGCACAGAACATGCGTCTTGCCGGTGCCGGAATTGCCAATGGCAATGATGTTGCCACCTCCGTCCAGCCAGTCACCGGCCGCCAAGGCCTCCACTCGGGCACGCGGCAAGGTTGGCAACGCCTTGAAGTCGAAAGTCGCCAGCGTCTTGCCGCCCGGAAGCTGCGCCTCGTTCAGGTGCCGCCGGATGCGACGCATGTCCCGCTCGGCCAGTTCGTATTCCGCCAGCACGGCGAGGAAACGGGCAGCAGGCCAGCCTTCGGCATCGGCGCGTGTGGCGATCTCGGCCCAGAGCTTGTGGAAGCTCGGGAGCCGAAGCGCGCTCAGCATGCCGGGCAGCGTGTGGATATCGATCTCGCGGGCGGTCATGCGCTTGCCCCCAGGAGAGCATCGAAGCTGTCGAGTGACGGGTGGGCGACGGCTACATCCCTCGGCAATGCCATGTGCCTTGGAGCCAGTCGTGATGCCAGCGCCTTGGGATCCGGCACCCGACCTGCGTCGAGGTCTGCTACCAGAAGATGCGCCAGTTCCCCCTCGCAGGCTTGGTCATGGGCGATAAACAGCAGATCAACCATCCGGCGGCAGGCGTCCCGTCTTGGCAAATCGCGCTGCAGCACCTTCCACGCTTCAGCGTATTGTGTCCGGGGAAACAGGCTGTCGCGGTAGATCGAACTCCACAGGGCCTGCGGTTTGCGCCGCAGGGCGTGGATGACATGGTGGTAGTTAATGACATGGACGCGGTGGCCATCGCCGCGTCGGCGGGCGCGGGAGTGACTGACGACGAGGGTACCGCCGAGAAACGCCTCGATGCGATCATCGTAGAGGTGGACGCGCAGACGTTGCCCGATCAACTGCGACGGTGCGCTGTAGAAGATGCTCTTGATCAGGAACCCGCCCGTCCGGGTGACCGGTGCAACGATCTCGGTGAAGTCGGTGGTGCGCCGCTGCGGTAAGGGCTTCAGATGCGCCCGTTCGGCCTGAACGGCAGCAACCCGCTGCTTGTTGCGCCGGGCAACAGTCAGGTCGATGAAGCATCGGTACTCTTCAATCGTTGCGAAGTCGTGGCTGCCGCGCAGGATCAGGGCCTGTTCGATGGCTTTCTTGAGATGCCGGTTCTGGGATTCCACCGCCCCATTCTCGTGGGCCTCACCACGATTGTTGCGGCTGGCGTCCATACCGTAGTGGCCGACGAAAGCGTCATAGCGCTTGGTGATGTCCTCGCGCTGATCGGCGGTCAGGTTACGGAAAGCGGCTGAGAGGCTGTCGGTCCGGTGGTTTTGTGGCACGCCCCCCAGCGACCAGAGGGCTTGCTGCAGGTTCTCGGCCAATGCTGTGAAGCTCTCCCCACCAAGAACGACGCCAACATGTTCCCAGCGGCTGTAGACCATGACAAAATGATAGAGCAGGTGCCTGAACGGCTGGCCGGCGATCATCACCTGCAGTTCATCGGCGTGGGTGAAGTCGGACTGGGCCATGTATCCCGGCTCCGGCGTCTGGCGGAAGATGATGTCGCGCTCGGGGCCGCTCAGCGCCCGCCACTGCCGCACCCGCCGCTCCAGGGTGCGCCGGATACGATCGTCGGGGAAGGCAAGCGGATGCAGGCCTTGAAGATGGCGCAACAGGGTGACGGCCTGCAACGCACTGTCATTCTCAAGCAGGGGAAGAAGGTCGGTCTCCCAATAGCCTTCAAGGGGATCGGCTACCGTGCGCCTGCGAACGATCTTGCGCTGCGAAGGCAGCGTCGGATCGGCATCAAAGCGCCGCGCAGTTCGTTCGCTGAACCCGGCACGGGCAGCCGCTGTGCGCTGACTATGATTTTGGATGTCGGTCATATATAATCTCACTTGCTGGTCGGTGATGGGTTTGTAGGCCAACCCGGGTCCTCCGTTTGATGGCAGAGAGCCCCGGCTTACCAACCCACAGCGGCCAGCACCTCCCCTGAAATCAATCAGACCGGTGGGGCTGCCCTCCAGACGGGCATGCCCGTCTTCCGTTCAGCCCCACCGGCCAAGGGGGTTGTCGCTACCGGCCAAGATGGTTGTCGCTCAACACCAGCACGCCGTCGAATTGTCGCGAAGATAGACCTGTCATGCGCTGATCATAAAAAACGAGTTGGTATTCGTCGGCCAGAGGGGCAATGGGCAGTAAGTTCCGGTAGTCGCCGCCAGGCCCTCCATGCAAAGCGATGATAACGGGTTTATCCGTGTCGCCCATTGTTTCTGAGTGAAACTTGTAACCGTTCAGCGTGATCGATGGCAAAGTGTTGTCCAGATCGACGGTTTCGGCAAAAGTTATTGGTCGCAAATATATGCTGACTAATGCCAGTAGCGGTATGGCAACCAAGACCCCCAGTACTATTACCGCGAATTTTTTCAATGAATGTTCGCCTTGCTTGAAAAATTATCTCGGGGATCAAATGGAACATCGAAAGCTATATTTTGGGGAATGGTCTCATCTGGTTTCGAAGTTACTATGAATTGTGTGAGATGTCACTTTCGAACAGTTTGAAGCCCCATCTCAGCTTTGAGAAATTACAGGTTCAACCATCTCTTTTTCGGCATTGTCACATTAACTCGACGATCAGCCTGACGGCCGGTATTTGTCGTTGAATGAGAAAGATTTCCTACGCACGCCATCGATAATCCAACGAGTCGTCTGGCTCTACTTTCGCTTCCCTTTGAGCTTTCGTGACGTTGAGGATATGCTTGCAGAACGAGGGATCGATGTGAGCTATGAAACGATCCGCCGATGGATTTTGAAATTCGGTCCGGCGATTGCCGCCTACATCAGATCTCGCAGAGTTCGACCTTCGGGAACCTGGCATCTTGACGAGGTCTTTGTCCGAATTGGTGGCAAGCGGACATATCTGTGGCGCGCCGTTGACGATGAAGGCGAGGTTCTTGAGATCCTGGCGCAGTCTCGCAGGAACAAGCGCGCCGCCCTTAAA
>CAJQNG010000215.1 GCA_905479635.1 uncultured Boseongicola sp.
TTTACTCGGTCGGCGGGGGCTTTGTGCTGACCGAAGCCGAGCTTGCTTCAGGCAAGGACAGCGATGACGGTGCCCCCGTGCCCTACCCTTTCAAATCGGCCAACGAAATGCTTGAGATGTGCGCAAAATCTGGCCGCAGCATCGCAGAGCTGAAGCGCGCCAACGAAGTTTCGCGGATGAATGCGGCGGTTTTGGATACGGGAATGTTGCGCATCTGGGAAGTGATGAAGACCTGCATGGATCGCGGGCTTGAACGTGACGGCATCTTGCCGGGTGGTTTGAAAGTGAAGCGGCGCGCCGCCGCAATACGTCGCGCGCTTGAAGAAGAACGGGGCCGCAATCTGACGGCGCCGCATGTGATCAACGACTGGATAAGCACCTATGCAATGGCGGTGAACGAGGAAAACGCCGCTGGCGGACAGGTTGTGACCGCACCGACGAATGGCGCGGCCGGTGTGATCCCGGCGACGATCCGCTACTGGCTGGACCACGTTCCGGGAGCCAGTGAAAAGCAGATCGGCGACTTCCTTTTGACGGCCGCAGCAATTGGCGGATTGGTAAAGTTTAACGCCTCGATCTCAGGGGCCGAATGCGGGTGTCAGGCCGAGGTCGGCTCCGCGTCCGCGATGGCCGCAGCCGGGTTGGCAGCAGTCTTGGGGGGCTCGCCCGAGCATATCGAGAATGCCGCAGAGATCGCTTTGGAGCATCACCTTGGGATGACCTGCGATCCAGTCAAAGGGTTGGTGCAAGTACCATGTATCGAGCGCAACGGGCTTGGCGCGATCAAGGCAGTTTCAGCAGCATCCCTGGCTTTGCGCGGTGACGGGACCCATTTTGTGCCGCTGGATGCAGCGATCGAGACGATGCGCCAAACCGGTCAGGATATGAGTGAAAAGTACAAGGAAACCGCACTGGGTGGATTGGCTGTAAACATCCCAAACTGCTGAACACCGGGTAAACCAGTCGTCTGAGTACGCTTTCGGGATGGGAAAAAAGCGGCTAAAGCACTGTCGTGTAATATTCTACCGTCAAATATCAACGTCGGCTCTACGTAGGTATTGCATCCGTGCAGGCGTGCGCGATTGTAAGGTTGCATTACCCAAACGCACACCGCGCATAAAGTCATAGTGTTGAAGATGTGATTGACCGAGCGAGCGCCTAAAACGCTTCTGGTTTGGCTTCGCGAGCCATGTGATCGAGAACTCCGTTCACAAACTTCGGCTCGCGTCCATCAGGGAAGAAAGCCTTGGCGACGTCGACGAATTCATTGATTACAACTTTGGGTGGCGCCTCGCCTTCGATCAACTCGGCACCCGCCGCACGGAAAAGCGCGCGCAATGTCGGGTCAATCCGGTTAATCGGCCATTTCGCCACCAAACCACGGTCGGTCATCTGGTCAATCTTCGCCTGCCAGTTTACCGCGTCGGCGATCAAACGCTCAAAAAGAGCAACGTCGCCTTCTGCAAGCTCGACCCCGTCATATTCCGCACCAAAACGATGCGTTTCAAATTCTTCGCGCACGCTTTCAACGGTTTGGCCCGAAGCCTCCATCTGGAACAATGCCTGCACTGCATAGAGCCGTGCTGCGGACTTCATTTGCCGTTTCGTCGTCGTCATGCGGTGGTCGGTCCTTCGCTGTCACCGGCCATGAGAATGTCCTGCGTGAAACCAATTTTCTTCTTGGGTTGCCCAAAGCGGCGCGCCAAAGCGATAAGGTGAAGCGCAGCAGCAGCAGCCCCGCCTGCAGTGTCCAAACGGTCGGTATCAGCGCGTTCTTCCGCCTGTTCCATGTTTTCCACCGTGATGATACCATTCCCGACAGCGACACCCTGCAGCCCCAAAAGCATAAGGCCCCGCGCGCTTTCGTTAACCACCACGTCATAGTGGCTGGTACGGCCCCGGATCACGCATCCTAGGGCGACAAAGCCGTCAAAGTTCGACATGCGATGCCCAAGCGCGACGGCCGCCGGAATTTCAAGCGAACCCGGCACTTCGATGGTCTCGTGCGCCGCCCCTGCCCGGTCCAGAACTGCGCGCGCCGAGCCAAGCTGAGAGTCGGATATTTTAGTGTAGTACGGCGCAATCACGATGGCGACTTTCACCGGGTCAGCGAAGGTCGGCAACTCCATGTCATTGTCGGAATGTCCCGCCATCAACCGATCTCCGAGATTCTGCGAGTGCCAACGATTTCGAGACCATACGCCTCTAACCCGACGATTTTTGGCTGTGGTGAATTGGTCAGAAGGATGAGTTCTCCAAGATTAAGCGACGACAGAATTTGCGCACCCAAGCCGTATTGGCGCAACGTCTGCGGCGACACACTATCTTCGGTCGCCAGCTTCATTGTTGTGTCGCGTAAAAGCACAAGAACACCACGACCTTCGTCCGCGATAAGCTTCATCGCATCGCCAAATTCGCCCGCGCGCCCTTTGGCGCCAAGACCGATGATATCCAAAACAGGATCAAGCGCATGCATCCGGACAAGGCAGGGCGATTCGCCGGAAATATCGCCTTTTATCAAAACGATATGCTCGTCGCCGTGGGCCGTATCTGTGTAGACGCGCATCATCCACTCGCCACCAAATTCCGAAACAACGGCCTCTTCGCGGCTGATTGCGACAAGATTATCGTGACGACGGCGATAGGCAATCAGGTCGCTGATCGTGCCGATTTTAATGTTGTGTTTCTGGGCGAAGGCGACAAGGTCCGGCAGGCGGCTCATGGTGCCGTCTTCGTTCATAATCTCGCAGATCACACCTGATGGATTCAGGCCCGCAAGGCGCGAAATATCGACGGCCGCTTCAGTGTGGCCTGCGCGGACGAGGACGCCGCCGTCGCGGGCGCGCAGTGGGAAAACATGGCCCGGTGACGCGATGTCTTGCCCGGTTTTTCCGGCGTCGATTGCAACGGCGACGGTGCGCGCGCGATCATGTGCCGAGATCCCGGTCGTCACGCCTTCGCGCGCTTCGATTGACACGGTAAACGCGGTCTCGTGGCGCGACGAATTATGCGACGCCATAAGCGGCAGACCAAGGGCGTCGCAACGCTCGCCCGACAGCGTCAGGCAGATAAGGCCCCGGCCGTAGGTCGCCATAAAGTTAATAGCTTCTGGAGTGGCCATCTGTGCCGGAATAACGAGATCACCCTCGTTTTCGCGATCCTCGTGATCAACGAGGATAAACATGCGGCCGTTGCGGGCGTCTTCGAGGATTTCCTCGACCGACGACACGGCATCGCGCCAGTTTTCTTCGATGGGTCCAGCGGTTTCAAAGGTCATAAGTCAGGTCCGGTTCAGGTTGCGCCTGCGCATACCGGAAGGCTGGCGCGAAGGCCAGAGGGAAGCGGGGTTGGCGCGCGCTCAAGGTGCAGCGGAAAAGAAGCGGTCGCCGGCCAGGTACCCTGAAAGGCGATCGGCCTCGGACCACTCGTGTTTAAAGGCTGTTTCTCCGCTGAAAACGACGCCGTCGGTCGGAATCGATCCCTTAAGGTCAAAGATACACGCGCGTGTTTCGGCCCATGTCTGGGTCAGAACGGCGCAACCTCGGCGCGCAGAATGGTCGGATTAATTTTTTTACAGTGGCAGGGTGGTGGTGCAGGTGCATCAGGGCGAAAGACTGCATATCAATAGTTTTGCGTATTTTTTCGGCGCGTTCTGCGTCAACTTTCGCGGTTTCGCGTAACAGGCGTAGGGCGCTGGACGAGAAAATCAGGGCAACAATATCGCGGCAGGTGGCAGCACAGATACCGGCGTAGACCTTGTAGTCGATGCCAAGGTTACGCGCCCGGCGCACCCGACGATGCGCCACTTCCTAGGGAAGTGTCGGCAGCAGATCGGCCCGCGCACGGTTCCAAGCATAGCGCCGCCATGCGCCACCTTTTTCCATCGTCGAACCACGGTTGTGGCCCAGACTGCTCACAGCGTTTCCGCCAAACGAGCGACGTATCGCGCAAGTGTGTCGATTTCCAGGTTCACCGCATCGCCAACCGCTACGCGGCCCCAGGTCGTGACGGCCTTTGTGTGAGGGATAAAATTGATCCCAAATGATGCGCCATCAACCTCGTTCACGGTAAGCGATGTGCCATTCAGAGTGACCGAGCCCTTGGAGGCGATGAAGCGCGCAAGATCGAGGGGTGCGGTTAATGTGACGCGGGTGCTGTCGCCCTCGTCGTTAACCTTCGTTACTTTCGCAAGTCCGTCTACGTGACCTGACACAATGTGGCCCCCAAGCTCGTCGCCGACTTTCAGGGCACGCTCAAGATTCACGCGGCGTCCAATGGCCCAGGTATCAAGGTTAGTCCTGGACACGCTTTCGGCCGAAATCTGGACATCGAACCAATTCCTTGGCTCGGCCCCCACCGCGATGACAGTCAAACAGACTCCATCACAGGCGATCGAGGCGCCGATGTCGATCGTGTCGATATCGAAGACCGTTCCGATGCGGGCGTTCAGGTCACCTTCTTGACGTAGTGAGAGGATTTCTCCCATATCGGTGACGATGCCGGTGAACATGATCAAAGCTCCTCGCGGTTGTTATCTTGGGGTAAACCCCCGACGCGGCTGTCGCAAGGGCGCCCAAGTGTAACAGCGTGCTTTTGGCCAGATGTTCAACGATATAGAATGCCTACTCGCCCGTGGCATTTCTTGTTCCTGCACGGCCCACATGGACCGCGTTTCAAACGGTTGGCGCGGGCATTGCAAGGCAGGGGCGCGGATGTTTCGCGGATTGCATTGAATGCAGGCGACGCGTTGATCTGGCGCGGCTTGCCGCGATATTGGGCGTTTCCAGTGCGACCGGATGGCTCAGAGGCATTTGTCCATGAAACCCTAGACGCAGAGGTAACCGACCTTGTTTGCTATGGCGCGGCGCGGCCTTTTCACGCGACGGCGCGGCGATTGACCAAGGCACGCAAGATCACAATCGATGCGTTTGAGGAAGGCTACCTCAGGCCCTATTGGATGACTTCCGAGCGCGACGGGATGAATGCAGATTCGGGCATGAATGCGTTAACACTTGTGAAGATGGAAGAGGCCCTCGCCGCCGGAGCCACCATACCGGCCCGCGCGACAGATGCCTGGTGCGATATGCGTCAGCACATGCTCCGGGGCGCGGTCCTCCACGCCGCATTGATCGCCGGATGGCGATCTTATCCGGGCTACATCTCGCACCGGACGCCGGAACCGAACGGAGAACTTTCTCCTCTATATCTCAGCCGCTTACTCTCACTGCAATTACGGCGACTAAAGCGAAGGTTCGCAACAGCCCATATCCGCCGTACCACCTTTCCATTCCACGTGGTCCTTTGCTCATTGGCCGATAGTGCCAATTTTCGCGAAAGTTCAA
>CAJQNG010000216.1 GCA_905479635.1 uncultured Boseongicola sp.
AAAATTCCGCGTAGTTGCCTTCTTCAAACATGAGGCCGGTTGAAAATGCGGGCCGCTCAATACCGCCTGCTGTTGCGGCGGATGCGCCTGCGCTTAGCGCTGCTAAAGCCCATATTAGTTTGCTCATGACTAGGTTCTCCCCCCCAGTCACTCACGTTGGTCGTGAAGGCGACGTTTAGGAAGTCGCCTCTTAGGGGTCAATTAGGACGCCACGTCACAAAGTCTCGCGGGGCACTTGCGTCACAAAACCGTTACACAGCGCGGGGTTTTCGCGATTCGACCCAGATGTTGAGGTAATTGCCGCCGAATATCAGGGCCGCTCCGACAAAAACGAGCGGGTCGAGTACTTCGCCGTAAAACGCCATGCCGACAATTGCGATGACGGGCAGGCGGATGAAATCCATCGGTGTGACGACTGTGGCCGGTGCAATGGCGAGCGCATTGGTCAGGCACGTGTGGGCTAGAAGCCCCGCGACCGCAATCATGACGACCCAAGGCCAGCTAGACGCTGAGGGCCAGGCGATGTCGGCGTCATACCCGGCGGCGATGATGCCGAAAACGGCTTGCATTGCGGTTAGCCAGAAAAGGATGCCAAGGATCGTTTCGGTGCGCGTCAGCAGCTTAGTGCAGACGATTGAGCCGGCAAATCCGACAGCAGCGAGTGCGGCTATCGTTAGGCCCGCGGGGTCGCCGCCTGTGCCGGGGCGTGCCACAAGAAGCGCGCCTGCAAATCCAAGCGCGACCGCGATAAGGCGGGGTTTGGTGAGACGCTCGCCCAGAAGGAAGGTCGCAAGGATCATGATCCAGATCGGCGATGTGAATTCGAGTGCGAACAACTGCGCCAGCGAGATCATCCCGAGTGCGTAGAGCCATAAGTTCTGGCCGGCGAAGTGAGAGAGGTTGCGGATCAGGTGCAGGCCAAGACGGTCACGACGCACTTCGCGGATTTTGCCAGTGGAAAAGCCGATGGCAAGCACGATGGCGAGCCCGATCAGCGACCGGTACATCATCATCTCGAAGGTATCGAGCTCGTGGTTAAGGGCGCGCCCGGCGACGGCCATGGACGAAAAGCTAACGATTGCCCCCGTCATCCAGGCCGCGGCCAGTAAAGGCCGCGACCCTTCGCTCATTCGAGGTATTGGATGTAGTCTTCGCGCGGCACGTTACCGGCTTGCGCAGCACTTGCAGCGCCAGCGCGCAGGACGTTAAGAGGCCACTTTACGCTTTCCCACAATAGGCCCGGTGTGATTTGAAATCCCCCGTCGGGGTCAGCGGCGACGTTTGTGATATCGCTAAACCCGGCCCAGCGGAACGAGGCGTTCGCGCGCGGCAGGTGGTAGCGATGCGTGACCAGAAGGATAGGTGCCGCTTTGCTGAGGTTTTCAATGTCGGCGGCGAAGATAGCGTTCTGCAAGGTTGAATGCGAGGCACCTTCGACGGTGATCGCGTTTTCCGGCACGCCGCCTGCGATTGCGGCGGCTTTCATGGCGTCGGCCACGGTTTCGGCGTCCGACTTTGAGCCGCCCGATAGGATCAAGCGGGGTGCGAGGCCTTCGTTGTAAAGCGCGACGGCACGGTTCAGGCGGGCTTCGGTCTCCCCAAGCATGCCACCATTCTTGCCAGCGTTTCCAGAGACGACCACGATGGCCTCGGCTTCGGGAAGATCGATTTTAGCTTCGTACATCGCGACGTAAAGTCCGGTGCCGATGAGTGCGATCCAACCCGAAAGAATGGTGATCGCGAATATCCAGCGAATGAATTTCATAGAAATACCTGTTTGTTTTCACCCAAATAATGGCCGCTCCCGCGCCATTTGGGAAGTGTTAACTCATTGAGACCTTATCGCCCAACCTTCGGGCAGAATTCAGGTCAAAGTGGCTCAATATCGTGGCGAAAACGCTCTTAATATGGAGATTATCTAGGAATTGTTGCCCACAACCAGAGTTTTGATTGTGTTTTATTCCATCTCGATCGTGCCTGGGGGCTTGGAAGTTACGTCATAAAATACCCGGTTGATGCCCTGCACTTCGTTGATGATCCGGGTGACGGTTTCACCAATGAAGTCGTGGGTGAAGGGGTAATAATCGGCCGTCATCCCGTCGACAGATGTGACGGCGCGCAGGGCGCAGGCGTAGTCATAGGTGCGTCCGTCGCCCATGACACCGACGGTGCGAACCGGCAGAATTGCCGCGAAGGCCTGCCAGATTTCATCATACAGCCCGTGTTTGCGGATCTGGTCGATGTAGACGACATCAGCTTGGCGCAGGATCTTGAGTTTTTCGCGGGTGATCTCTCCAGGGCAGCGGATAGCAAGGCCGGGGCCAGGGAAGGGGTGGCGGCCAATGAAGCTTGGGGGCAATCCCAGTTCACGGCCAAGGGCGCGCACTTCGTCTTTGAACAACTCGCGCAAAGGCTCGACAAGTTTCAGGCCCATTTTCTCAGGGAGACCGCCGACGTTGTGGTGGCTTTTGATCGTGACCGAGGGGCCGCCAGAGAAGCTGACGCTTTCGATCACATCCGGATAAAGCGTGCCCTGGGCGAGGAATTCAGCGCCGTCGATGTCGTTGGCGTATTTCTGGAAGACCTCGATGAAAAGCCGGCCGATGATTTTGCGCTTGGTTTCAGGGTCGGACTGGCCATCAAGCTCGCCTAGGAACAATTCGCTTTCGTCTGCGTGGATCAGCGGGATGTTGTAGTTGTCTCGGAACATCTTGACGACTTCGTCGGCTTCATTTTCGCGCAACAGGCCGTGGTCAACGAATACGCACGTCAGCTGGTCGCCAATGGCTTCATGGATGAGGACCGCGGCGACGGACGAATCGACGCCGCCCGACAGACCGCAGATCACCTTTTTGTCGCCGACTTGCTCGCGGATTTTTCGGATTGCTTCTTCACGGTAAGCACCCATGGTCCAGTCGCCGCCGAATCCTGCAAGCCGCACGAAGTTTTCGTAGAGTTTAGCGCCCTTAGGTGTGTGGTGTACCTCGGGGTGGAATTGCACCGCGAAAAAGTTGCGATTGGGGTCTGCCGTGATGGCGAATGGGGCGTTTGGGGAGGTGCCGAAGACCTCAAAACCCGGCGCAATTTTGGCCACGTGGTCGCCGTGGCTCATCCAGACTTGCTCGCGTCCATCGTCAAACCAGCCCTCAAGAAGCGGGGATTGGTTTTCCGGCGTCACGTAAGCGCGGCCGAATTCTGCGGTGCCGCCGCCGCCGGAGATTTTGCCACCTTCAACGCGACCGCCGAGCATTTGCATCATGACTTGCTGGCCATAGCAGATGCCGAGCACCGGCACGCCGCGTTCGAAAACGCTTGCAGGTGGACGCGGAGAGCCATCGTGCACGACGCTTGCCGGGCCACCCGAAAGTATCACGGCCTTGGGCTCGAAGTCTGCAAGGAATTCATCAGTCACAGTCTGAAATGGGTGGATTTCGCAATAGACGTTAAGTTCGCGCAGGCGGCGGGCAATAAGCTGCGTCACCTGGCTGCCGAAGTCGATGATGAGAAGGCGGTCGTGGGCTTGATCTGTCATGATCGCTGATTAGGCGCGGGGCGCGTTATGTGCAAGGTGGTTTGGGGGTTTGGACCGGGTGGCGTGAGAGCGCGAGCACGTTTTTCTTCAAGATCAGGGGCTCATGTCGTTTTCGCTTGGCAGAAGCCGCTATTTGGCCGTAGCGCGGGGGGCGCTGGTGTATCGTCTGGAAAATCACTTTTTCTCGGAGCGTGGATTATGGCTGAAGTTGGTGAGCGGCGGCGGGCACGGGGTGGCGGTGGTGCGGCTAGGCGGGCTGAACGAACTGCGGTGCGCATTGAGGTTGCGAAGTATATCGAGCGCAATATTCCGAACTATGAAGTTCTGAACGAAGAAGCCCTGGCGATTATTGAGGCGAATGCAGAAACCGTTCTGGAAGAGATCGGTGTTTCTTTTGTTGATAATCCGGCCGCTCTGAAGCGCTGGAAGGATGCGGGCGCAGATGTTGAGGGCGAGCGGGTTCGACTGCCCAAAGGCTTGGCGCGCAAGCTGTGCAAGACGGCGCCGTCTTCATACATCCAGCACGCCCGCAATCCTGAGCGAAGCGTTGAAATCGGTGGCGGCAGTATGGTTCTGGCGCCGGTTTATGGTCCGCCGTTTGTCCGCGATGCCATGGGTGGGCGGCGTTATGCAACGATGGAAGATTTCGAGAAATTCGTGAAGCTGGCCTATATGTCGAAGTGGATGCACCATTCCGGTGGCACAGTGTGTGAACCGACCGATGTTGCGGTGAACAAGCGGCATCTGGATATGTTGCTGGCGCATATGACGTTGTCTGACAAGCCGTTCATGGGGTCAGTGACCGAGCCGTCACGAGCGCAAGATTCGGTAGAGATGTGTCAGATCCTGTTTGGCAAAGACTTCGTGGCCGAGAACACGGTGATGACGTCACTGATCAATATCAACTCTCCGCTGACATTTGATTCGACCATGATGGGCGCGTTGGAGATTTATGCGGAGAATAATCAGGCGACGATCATTTCGCCGTTTATCGTGGGCGGCGCGATGGCACCCGTCAGTGTGGCGGGAACGTTGACGCAAGTGACGGCCGAGATTTTGGCGGGCGTTGCCTATAGCCAATTGGTGCGCCCCGGCGCTCCGGTGATTGCAGGGGCGTTTGTGACGTCGATTGATATGAACTCGGGCGCTCCGACTTTTGGTACTCCTGAAGCGGCGCATATCACGTATGGTGTGGGGCAGATCGTGCGGCGCCTTGGGCTTCCCTATCGCTCGGCCGGTTCGTTTTGTGGATCGAAACTGCCGGATGCGCAGGCAGGATATGAAACTGCAAATTCGCTGAATGTCGGGCTTTTGGCCGGTGTGAACTTCATGCTGCACGCGGCCGGTTGGCTTGAGGGCGGGCTTGTCGCCAGCTTGGAGAAGTTTGTAATGGACGCCGACCAGCTTGGCACTCTGCATCATCTGGCGCGTGGCATTGACGTGTCGGAGAACGGGCAGGCGATGGATGCGATCCGCGAAGTCGGGCCGGGAGGGCATTACCTAGGTTGTGCGCACACGCAAGCGAACTTTAAGGACGCTTTCTGGCGGACGGATTTGCTGGACTACAAACCTTATGAGACCTGGGCCGAAGAGGGCGAGCGTGACACGGTTACATTGGCCGGGGCGCGGGTTGAGAAGCTTTTGCGCGATTATCAGGCGCCGCCGCTGGATCCGGTGACGCGTGAGGCGCTTGTGGCCTATGTGGCCAACAAGAAAGCGTCCGAGCCCGATGCCTTTGGTTAAAGAAAGGCATACGCGCCTTCCGGATTTCGGGGGCGCGCTTTCATAAGGCGTGCCTCGCCGATCAACGCGATCAACACTTCAAGATGACGTGCGACCGAATAGGCCACGTCGCCGTTCGTGTGTGGCCTCAATTTCGGCTTCGGTGTGCATCAGATCAGTCAATACTCCATCCGGTCCTTTTTCTGGCTTTCTAAGGACGTGTGCCAGCCTACGCTCTCGGCTGTAGTTGGCAAGTCCGTGGCGGCTGGCGCGGATCAGCATGCAGGGGGCGGCGAAGCGTTACAATATGCGCCAGAGGATCGGCCATTTTATGATTCCTTTGATTAATAATCTTATGGCCTTAGCGCAACTTTAGCATGTGTCGTTTGGCGACTAAAATATGCGTTCGCGCGAATTTACGGTTGCTTAGAATTGCCGGATCAATCTGCTGACTGTCGGAGTTGTTCGCTGCTCGCAAATTTTTGCAACCAAAGGTTGCTTACTGCTAAGGTAAATGAGTGCCGTTAAATTGGCGGCTCATAGTGTCGAGTCCGACGTAAAGGAGATTGCCAGATGCAAAGTATGACAGCGAAAGCATCGACCCCTCGCGTTCCGGAATGGGTGCCGCAAGAGGTCTGCCGATATCTCGCGCATACTGAGCAAGGGCAGCCGGCGCGGTCGCTTGCGCGGGAGGCGGGGTGTTATGCGTCGACTATTCTGCGGCAGTTACGCCGTTATGACTTTCTTATGCACCTTGCCTTGAGCCGTTTGGGCCTGGCGCAAGGAGATGAAAATGCAGCCCATAATGATGTCGAGTACGAAGAAACATGGCCCTTGCTCTGAATACTCAAGATGTGGTGATGCCTGATCACGCCGGGATTCGCGCCGAGGCGCCTCGGGTTTTACGGCGGATGAATTAGCCGGGGGCTTTTCTGGTATTAACCGAGGATATGGAGGAAGCGTTGGTCTTGCGCGAGAGCGCCGGTGGCGAGACGCTGCACACTGCGGTGATCGAGCCCCTTTAGCTGAGGCATTGGCGTTGAAAGACTGGGTCACACCGCACAGCGACGGGAGGATCAAGCGATACCGTATCAGTACCACCGGCCGCCACGCGTTGAAGCGTTTTCTGGCCGAAGAGGGGGCTTTGCGCGCCGGTATGAGCGAAGAGGCCAACCGCTTTGCCGCGCAGCACGGTGAGCTTGCGACGCGGACCGACTGGGATGGTCACGGAACCCGGCGGCGCGTGCGGTATAACGCGGCTGAAAGCTCGTTTTTATCTTTGGCGCGGCGGCGCTACAAAACAAGGGAGCCATTTTTGTCCAGCGATCTTGAGGCCGCAGGCGAACGGTCGCGGGAGGACTTTCAGCTGGCTCAGTTGGGGCCGCAGGTGGCGCAGAATTGGGACAGGTCTCTGACGGCGGGCGGACACAGCGATTGCGTGTCGTCCGGTAGAGGCGGTGGGTCTGAAGCGGCGCGAAAACGTATTGCAGAGGCGCTAAGCGATCTTGCTCCCGGCCTTGGTGATGTGGTTTTGCGGCTTTGCTGTTTCCATGAGGGGATCGAGTCCACAGAAAGGCGAATGGGATGGTCGGCGCGGTCGGGCAAGATCGTGCTGCGTATCGCTTTGTTCAGGCTGAAAAAGCATTATGACTCGGGGTCGGGAAATTGGTATCCGCTAATTGACAAAGTACGCGATTGTGAACGGACGCCCAACAGATTGGTTGCATCTGGTGCATAGCCGCCATGTGCGACCTTTCGATTGTTGGACTTCGCGGCGTGAGAGGTTTACTTCGGGGGGCAAGAGGAACCGTGATGACCAAAAAAGACCTTAAAATTCCCGCGCTGCGCCATCCTGAGAAACAGCGCCGTCCGGACAATGCTCAGCCCAAAAAGCCTGATTGGATCCGTGTGAAGGCTCCGGTCAGCGAGGGTTATAAGAAGACCCGCGATATTATGCGCGAGCATAAGCTGGTGACGGTGTGCGAAGAAGCTGGCTGCCCGAACGTCGGTGAGTGCTGGAGCCAAGGTCACGCGACGATGATGATCATGGGCGATGTTTGCACGCGGGCTTGCACGTTCTGCAACATCGCGACGGGCAAGCCGCCTGAGGATTTGGACGTCTTCGAGCCGGGGCGCGTGGCGGACGCAGTGAAGAAGTTGGGGCTGAACCACGTGGTGGTGACGTCCGTCGACCGCGATGACGTGGAAGACGGTGGTGCGGAACATTTCGCGCAGACCATCCGAGCGATCCGTCGCCAAAGCCCCTCTACGACGATTGAGATTTTGACGCCTGATTTTATCCGTTGTGATCCGTCGGTTTTGGAAGTGGTCGTGGCCGCCAAGCCGGATGTGTTCAACCATAACCTTGAGACAGTACCGGGACTTTACACCGAGGTGCGTCCGGGCGCGCGGTATTTCCATTCCTTGCGGCTTTTGCAGCGGGTGAAGGAGATCGATCCGACGATGTTCACCAAATCGGGGATCATGCTTGGTTTAGGCGAGGACAAGAAGGCGGTTCATGCCGTGATGGATGATATGCGCGCCGCAGACATCGATTTTCTGACGATAGGCCAGTACTTGCAGCCGACACCAAAGCACCATGCGGTTGATCGCTTTGTGACCCCAGAAGAGTTCGCGGCCTTTGAGACGGCAGCGTACGGCAAGGGCTTCTTGATGGTTTCAGCGACACCTTTGACGCGGTCTTCCTATCATGCGGGCGACGATTTTGCGCGGCTGCGCGAAGCGCGCCTTAGGAAACTTGGGGCTGTCTGAGCCTGCCGAACTGCCGATTATTCGGTGGCAGGTAAGGCTTTGATGTAGGCGGCAATTGCGGCGCGGTCTTCCGGCGGCAGTTTGGATGTGCCTTCGATCACGGCAGCCATACCACCGCCTGCGCTGTCAAAATCTGGGGTGAGTCCGGTTTCCAGATAATAGGCGATGTCATCCGCTGACCATTTCAGTTGTGCGGGCGAAAGTCCCGGGGTTTTACCTTTGCCGCTTGGGTCCGGGGCGCCTGCCATCCAGCGGTTGTTTTGCAGTCCGCCCAGCGCTGTGCGCGGTGTATGGCATTCGGCGCAATGGCCGATCGCTTCGGCGAGGTAGCGGCCGCGTTCGGTGTCTCCGGCGGGTTGAACAAAGGCTGTGCGGAAATAGAGTGCTTTCCAGACACCAACTCCGGCACGCATGTTGAAGGGGAAAGTCAGGCGATGCGATTGGCTCGGCTGATCCGAGCTGGGCAATGTGGCCATGTAGGCCCATAGGTTTGCGACATCAGTGTCGGTCATCCGCGCATAGGATGCGTAAGGAAACGCCGGGAAATAGTGTTTTCCGTCTGGCGACGTGCCTTGGCGCAAAGCGTTGAAGAAATCGACCTGTGACCAATTGCCGATGCCATTTAGCATATCTGGCGAGATGTTCGGGGCGACAAAGGTTCCAAAATCTGTGGTGAATTCACGCCCCCCAGCCAGAACAGCTTTGTCGCCATCCGGTGAGGTGTGGCACGAGGCACATGAGCCAAGTGCAAACACCATTTCACCAGCGGCTGCGTTGCCTTCTATGGCCGAAACCGTGTCCGCATCCACAGTAAGAGGCCGCGTGACCCATAGGCCGCCCGCCAGCGTCGCAATTGCGCCAAAGGCGGTGATGATCAAAAGACGTCTCATGGTCGTCACCCTAACTGGCTGTGAGGCCCGCGCGAACACGCACCCCAGACGTTATCACGTCTTTAGTTGCGTGAGATGCGGTAGGGTCGATGACATGCCGTACAGCTTGCGCCGACAGGTCCAAGTGCCGGGCCGATGGCCTCAACGCCGTCGCTTGCAACGGCTGCAAGTGCGACCGTCGCAGCAGCAAGCTGCCCCCCGATTTCGCGGGCGGTCGAGCCAGATTCGAAAATCGCAGGCAGAGTGCGGGTCTCGTCGCCAAGTTCGGCATTGGTGGTCCCGGGAATCCAATATGTGGATTGGTTCAACGTGGTAAGAATAACCATATTGTCGGCGGCTGCCTGCGCTGCTGCGGCGTCATAGTCGGCATTGCCACGGACCATGTTGCCAAGGATTGTCAGGTTGTGTTGGTAAATCTGCATATGGGCTTTACGCGCCGTCACAGCAGGGTTGCCGTCGTGTCCACCTGCAAATGCAGTGGACGCGGTTGCGGCGATTGTTGCTGAAAGCGCCAGAGTAAGAAGAAATTTCATTTGGACATGTCTCCGAAAAACGGTTTGTTGGCTAAAAGGTAGTGTGGTGCGATAAAAAGGAAACTCGCGAATTGTGCGGATTGTCTGCGCTTTGGCGCACAATGATTTGATGTTGCGGGCTAGGGGCGGGCAATTGACTTAGAACTCGAAGCCGACAGACAGGCCGAACGCCGGATCCTCGCTTGTTACGCCATCCACGCCGCCCTGGAAAAAAGCGCCGCCTTCGGTGGCCACAGAGGCACCAAGTCCAAATCGGGTGACGGTGGCGTCCAGCGTGTCGCGCAGGCCGGAAATGCCGAGCGATACGCTTGGCGTGACCGCAAGACCAAGATAGACTTGGCTGAGGGTACGGCCCTCGTCTTCACTCGTGCGAAAAAGATCGACGCCGGCTGTGGCGATGCCGCGGGTCATTTCCGTGCCAAGGCGAAAGCGCTGTTCGTCGCCATCAGATTCTGCGCCGCCATACACGGCCGCGTTGTCGACGGCAGTAATTTGCCGCAAATCGTAACGACCGGCGACGCCAAGGATTGAAAGGCTGGATTGTTCAATGCTGTGGAAAGACGTGCCAAAGCTGACCGGACCTTGCGTGGCAGCAATTCGGAGCCCGGCGCCCAGCGTCTCATTGAGCGCCGCTTCGGCAGCGAGGGGGCGCAGGGTCTGTGGGACACCCGGCGCGCCTGTCGGCAGCGGACCAGCATCAAGAATTGAGCGGGGACGCCCGACGTCAACTTCGCCGAACGGCAGGTCGAACCCGGCGCTTGCGTAGGCTGCGCGGCGATCGTCATAAGTGGAGATGGCAAGGCGCAAGTGCGGTTCGATGATCGCGCCGCCAAACCGATAGTTTGTCTTTAGCGTTGCATCGGGGACGGAAGCATTCGCTTTGAAATCGAGACGGATCGCCGGATCTTCGATCGTCACGTCAACGCTTTCGGCAAAGCCGGGCGTCGAGAGACAAATCAAAATGGCGACAGCGAGAGGGTGGCGCAAAAACGCGATCCTTAAACGATACCCCTCCCCGTAGAAGACACTAAGGTGAGTCGGCTGATGAGGTCAGGCATATCGGTGAAGTTTCGGCTGACGTAGTTAAGAATGTGTTAAATGCGTCGCAGACACAGTCTGAGTGTTGCTTATGTGAACCGAACTTTCCCTATATAGGGCAGGTTTCGGTTCCGTTGCGCGTAGTCGATACCGTAGCCGACGACGAACTCGTCAGGAATTTCGAATCCTGTCCAGGTCGCGCGGATATTGGTTTCGCGCCGTGATGGCTTGTCGAGAAGGGCGATGGTTTCAAGTCGTTTCGGCTCGCGCGTGGCCAGAAGTTGGGTCACGTGGCTTAGCGTGAAACCGGTATCGACGATATCTTCGACAACGAGCACATCGCGACCACCTATCTCGCCGCGCAAGTCTTTCAGAATGCGAACTTCACGGCTGCTTTCAGTGCTGTCGCCGTAGGACGAGGCTTCGAGAAAGTCGACCTCGACGTTCAAGTCCAATTCGCGCACGAGATCGGCAATAAAGACGAACGAGCCCCGCAAAAGGCCAACCACAACCAGCTTATCGGTATCAGCGAAGGCGGTTTTGATCTCGCTGGCAAGGACTTCGATCCGGGCGGCGATAGACTTAGCGGAAATCATTTCGTCGATTACATATTGCTGCGTCACGTTCGCATCCCCTCTTGACTGTCCCCGGTGTCTCTACACTTAAGGAGCAAGCTCTGGCCAGTCCGAAGCCAAATCAAGACCCCAAATAAAAGACCGAAGCGATGCCGACACACGAAGAAACCCGCCGCCTGCCGTATTCGGCTCAACAAATGTATGACCTTGTCGCGGATGTTGCGCGGTACCCGGAGTTTTTGCCGTGGACGGCCGCTGCGCGGATCCGGTCCATACAGAAAGTCGGCGAAAGCGAAGTGATGCTGGCCGATCTTGTGATCTCGTTCAAAGTATTTCGCGAACGATTTGGCAGTCGTGTCGTGCTGTGGCCGCAGGACCGTTGGATTGACACGGAATACCTGGACGGGCCATTTGAACATATGATCTCGAACTGGAAGTTCACCGAGGCTGACGATGGGTGCGAGGTGTTTTTTCACGTGGATTTCGCGTTCCGCAACAGATTTTTGCAATCAACGGCGACGTTGTTTTTTGACGATGCCATGCAGCGGATTGTACGTGCGTTCGAGCGTCGCGCGAAGGATCTGTACGGGGAATAAACTTTTGAACGGCCGGGACCAGAGGCCCCGGCCTTGGCGTGTTTACGACGACATATCGTAGGCGCACTCGCCGTGTTGGGCGAGATCCAGGCCTGTGGTTTCGGTTTCTTCGTCAACGCGCAGAGCGAAGATCGCTTTGACTATGACGACCAAGGTCGACGTCACAACAACAGTGTAGATGCCGACAATTGTGATGCCGCCAAGCTGTGCGGCCCATGTGCCTTGGCCGAGAACGGCGATCATGATCGTGCCGAAGATGCCGCCGACGCCGTGGACTGCGAATACATCGAGCGTGTCGTCGATTTTCAACTTGTTGCGGATGAGTTTGACGGCCTCTTGGCATAATATGCCCGCAATTGCGCCTATTATCAGGGCCTCGATCGGGCCCACAAAGCCGCTGGCGGGGGTGATCGAGGCGAGGCCTGCGATGGTGCCGGTCACAAGGCCGACCATGGAGGATTTTCCGTATTTGATCCGCTCCCAAAGCGCCCAGGTCAAGGAGGCTGTTGCGGCAGAGATATGGGTCACTGTCAGCGCCATTGCAGCGCCTCCGTCAGCAGCAAGTTGCGAGCCTCCGTTAAAGCCAAACCATCCGACCCAAAGCATGGCCGCGCCGATCATGACGAAGCCGGGATTATGGGGCGGTGTTGTCTGGTTGGCGCGCGCGCCGAGGAACACGGCGATCACAAGCGCGGCGAGGCCTGCAGTTTCATGGACCACGATGCCGCCTGCAAAGTCGCGCACCCCGGTTTCGCCGAAAATGCCGCCGTCGGACAGTATTCCGCC
The DNA here is from genome assembly GCA_905479635.1 of uncultured Boseongicola sp. Classification (GTDB taxonomy): domain Bacteria; phylum Pseudomonadota; class Alphaproteobacteria; order Rhodobacterales; family Rhodobacteraceae; genus Boseongicola. The sequence continues at coordinate 12,445 of CAJQNG010000216.1, forward strand.
ACCCCATATCCAGTGAACGACCGGCGCATAGCACAGGAGCATCCAGAGCGTGGAAAAGGTGACGACAAAGGCGAAGTTCGCGCGTTCGACGTAGGCGCCGACGATGAGGGCAGGGGTTATAATGGCGAAGGTCATCTGGAAGGCAAAGAAGAGCACTTCGGGCAAGGTGCCGGCGAGGCTGTCGGCCGTGACGCCATTCAGGAACATCTTGTCGAGGCCGCCCCAAAGTCCAGAGCCGCCAGGACCAAAGGCGATGGTGTAGCCGAAAGCGAGCCATGCCACCGACATCGCACAGGCGATGGTGTAACAATGCATGAAGACGCTGAGTACGTTTCGCGCCCGCACAAGGCCGCCGTAAAAGAGGGCGAGGCCCGGCAATGTCATGAACAGCACAAGTGCTGTGGCTACGATTATCCAGGCGGTGTCGGCTCCGACCATGATCTGTCCCTCCGATATGCGTTTTGGGTGAGGAACAGTGATGGGCGTGCAAATAAAAGCGGCAAATGGGTTAAGTTGCGTTCATTTCTTATGCGAGACGTCAAGCGATGGCAGATTGGGCGGTTTTTGGGTGGCTATGCACAAAAAGCAGGCGCTTTAGGAAAGTGCGGCTGAGAGGAGGTTCAGGGCGTGGCTCACCGTTGACTGTCGCACTTTGGCGCGTCCGAGCGGACCGAAGTCAATGGTTTCCACGTGAGGCGCTGTGCCGTTTTGCGCAATAGCAAAACACACGCGTCCTTCGGGTTTGTAGTCTGATCCGCCGGGCCCCGCGACGCCGGTTACAGAAACCGTGAGTGTCGCATCAGAGTGGCGTAGCGCGCCGGATGCCATGGCTTGGGCGACTTCTTCGCTGACGGCTCCGAATGTTTTGATGGTATCGGGGTCAACGCCCAGCATTTCGATTTTTGCGGCATTGGAATAGGTGACGAAACCGCGATCAAACACATCCGATGAGCCAGGGATTTCGGTGATAGCTCCCGAGATCAGACCGCCGGTGCAGCTTTCTGCAGTGGCGATCACTGCGCCCTTGCGGCGAGCGAGGTCTATGAGCTTTGCCGGTTTCATTCTTGATCCGGAATATCGCCGAGAATGCCTGTGTGGATGAGGGCTGCGAGCCCTATAACCACAATTGCAGCGAAGATGCCTGCCAACACGTCGTCAAGCATTACGCCTATAGCGTCGCCGCGCGCGTCGATTTTGCCGATAATCCATGGCTTCCAGATATCGAAGAGACGAAACAGCAAAAAAGCGGAAACAATCCCGGGCCAAAGCAAGAGGGGGCTGATGCCTGTGCGATATGCGCCGAACGCGACCGGCAAAAGCGCGATCCACTGGCCGACGACTTCGTCGATAACGACCCACGATGGATCATGGTCGTCCTGGCCTTTAAGTTCGGCGTTTATAACGTAGATTCCCAAAGCATAGAGAAGGCCTGCGCCGACCACCAAGCCGACGGGGCCGACGGCCATATAGATAAGCCACGCCGCCGGGAGGGCTGCGAGCGAGCCCCATGTGCCGGGTGCGGGACGGATGTAGCCGGCGCCAAAGAAGCTGAGTGCGAGCCGGTTCATGGCGCGATCAGGGTGACGGTCGCCATGCAAGCGATCCCTTCACCACGGCCAGGGAAGCCAAGTTTTTCTGTCGTTGTCGCTTTTACGCTGATGCGACTGGGTTCGGTATTTGTGATGCGAGCAACTTCTTTTTGCATATCGGCTGCGTGTGGGGCGATTTTAGGAAATTCGCAGATCAGCGTACAGTCGATGTTTGAAATTCGGAAACCTCGGGACGCTGCAAGGTCTGCGGCGTGTGTGAGGAAAGTCCCGGAAGCGGCCCCTTTCCATTGCGGATCGGTTGGCGGGAAGTGGCGGCCAATGTCGCCTTCGCTGAGCGCGCCGTAAATGGCGTCGGTGATCGTGTGGAGGCCGACGTCCGCGTCGGAGTGACCTTGCAGGCCGCGAGAATGGGGAATGGTGACGCCACAAAGGATCACGTGATCTCCGGAACCGAAGCGGTGGACGTCAAAGCCGTTGCCGACGCGAATATCCATGGGAGTTTCGGACCTTTCTTGCAGGAGGCGTTCCGCGCGGTTGAAGTCTTCCGGGCCCGTGATTTTAACGTTGGCAGGGTCACCCTCGACGATTGTCACTGTGATGCCGGCGAGGCGTGCAATCTCAACGTCGTCCGCTGCGTCGGCGTTTGCGGTTTCGTGGGCTGCGATGATCTTTGCAAGATCAAAGCCTTGCGGGGTTTGTGCGCGGTAAACTCCGGTGCGGTCCTGAGTACCCACGACGGTGTTGTCCTTGCCGTGCCAAAGCGCATCGGTGACGGCTATGGCGGGCGCAGCTGCATCACTACTTTTAAGCGCAGCAATCACTCGGTCGATGACAGCATGCGAAATGAGAGGGCGCGCAACGTCGTGGATCAAGACGTGATCGACGCGACCCGCAAGAGCCGCGAGGCCTGCGCGCACGGAGGCCGTGCGCGTTTCGCCTCCGGCCACGATGGCACCGCCGGTGTCTGCGGGCCAGAGGTCGGTTGCGATGTCGTCTGGGTGCACCACAATCACGATGCTGTCGATGAGCGGGTGTGAGGTGAAGGCGGCAAGCGTGTGGCTCGCCACCGTTGCGCCTGCTAAAGGACGCCATTGTTTGGGAAGTCCCCCGCCTGCGCGGGTCCCCCGACCAGCGGCAACGATGACGGCTCCAACGCTCAATTTTGGGTCTCTCGTGTCATTCCCTTCGTCTAGGCAATGGCGATGCCAGTGACAATGGTCGCATTCGCCCGGATAGATGCCCAAAAAATAGGCATATGCCGATTAGCGAGGCTTTTCGCCTTCGAAAAATTGGATCTACCTTTGAATTGGCTTATCTATCGACACACTGCCCAAGGAATAAGCATGACAATTGCCGTTGGCTCCCTATCACTCGACCCGCCTGTGTTTTTAGCCCCTATGGCTGGTATCACCGACTTGCCGTTTCGCCGGCTGGTTGCGTCTTTTGGCGCGGGCCTTGTTGTGAGCGAGATGGTGGCCAGTCAAGAGATGGTTCAGGCAAAGCCTGGCGTTCGGGAGAAAGCCGAGCTTGGGTTTGGCGAGCAGGCGACCTCGGTGCAGCTCGCAGGGCGCGATGTGTATTGGATCGCAGAGGCCGCAAGGATGGTTGAGGCAAACGGCGCGAAGATCATCGATATCAATATGGGCTGCCCCGCGAAGAAGGTGACGGGCGGTTTGTCGGGATCGGCTTTGATGAAGACCCCGGACCATGCGTTGTCTCTGATCGAAGCAGTCGTAGGCGCGGTCGCAGTGCCGGTGACACTTAAAATGCGGCTTGGCTGGGACGACGATTGTCTGAATGCGCCCTTCATTGCCCGTCGTGCCGAGGCGGCGGGCGTGCAGATGCTGACGATCCACGGTCGTACACGCTGTCAGTTTTACAAAGGCCGCGCCGATTGGGCAGCGATCCGGGCGGTGAAGGATGCTGTGTCGATCCCGGTGATTGCCAATGGCGACATCGTGGATTTGACATCCGCCAAAACAGCCCTTGCGGCGTCGGGTGCGGACGGCGTGATGGTAGGCCGAGGGGCGCAAGGAACGCCATGGCGGCTTGCCGAAATTGCGCACGCGCTTGGACGTGGGATTGCACCTGATATTCCGCGGGGCCGCGATTTGGTAGAGATGGTTCTTCGCCATTTTGAGGACACGGTTGAATTTTACGGGCCCCAGCTTGGCGGGCGTGTCGTGCGTAAACACTTGGGTTGGTACATGGATCATGTGGGCACTGACCCCGGCTTGCGAAAAGCACTTTTGACGTCGGACGTGGAACGTGCGCGCGAGTTGATTCCCGACGCGATGGACGCGCGGGTGGCGGCATGAACACGTTTCACGACATGCTATGGCTATCGCTTCCGATCCCGGCGTTCCTGATCGATCCGGGCGATGTGATTGCCGAAGTGAACCCGGCAGCTGAAAGTTTTTTGAACGCGAGTGTGCGGTCGGTGCGCGGCGCACCTGTGTTCGACATTTTGGCGATTGATTCCCCGATTGATGATGCGTTCCGGCGCGTGCGGCAGGATCAGTCGTCGCTTTTTATGAACAACGTGGATGTCGGGACAGGGAACACGAGGCCTGTGCGCTCTAACGTGCAGATTGCTCCGATGACGGGGATGCCCGGCTTCGTGCTGGTGCTTATGGAGCCGCGCGGCCTGGCGGATCGCCTGGGGCGGTCATTTTCGGTCAAATCGTCGGCAAATTCGGCGATTGGCATGGCAGAGATGCTTGCCCACGAGATTAAAAACCCGCTGGCCGGCATTACAGGTGCTGCGCAGCTTTTGAGCATGGGCCTTGCGGGGGATGATCTTGAGCTGACCGATCTGATCGTCAGTGAGAGCCGCCGCATCGTGAAGCTGCTGGAGCAAGTTGAGCAGTTTGGAAACCTAAGACCGCCCGAACGCCGGGCAGTGAATGTGCACGATCTTCTGGACCGCGCCCGCAAGTCGGCGATGATTGGGTTTGCCGCACATATGTCGATTGTCGAGGATTATGATCCGTCGCTGCCGTCGACCCATGTTGATGGCGACCAGATGCTTCAGGTCTTTCTGAACCTTTTGAAGAACGCGGCTGAGGCAGCGGGAGACACCAAAGGCACCATCCGTATCCGCACATTCTACGAAATGTCGCTGCGGCTGCGGCGCAAGGACGGCACGGGGTCCCTGCCACTTCAGGTGGAGATCATTGATGACGGGCCTGGCCTGCCACCAGAGATTGCGCAGGATGTGTTCGATCCGTTCATCTCGAGTCGTGAGAACGGTACGGGGCTTGGCCTTGCGTTGGTGAGCAAAATTATCTCGGACCACGATGGCTGGATCAGTGTCGACAGCGTTCCGGGACGTACAGTTTTTAGAATATCTCTCCCTGTTGCGCCGAAAGAAGACTGAAGGGTAACAGGGTTTAATACGTAGGAGGCACTATCCAATGGACGGCACAATTCTGGTCGCGGATGACGACAGAACGATACGAACCGTTCTAACGCAAGCTTTGACGCGCGCTGGCTGCAAAGTACACGCGACATCGTCTTTGGTGACGCTGATGCGCTGGGTCGAAGAGGGCAAAGGCGATCTGGTAATCTCGGATGTGATGATGCCGGATGGCAATGGGCTTGATCAGTTGCCGCTGATTGCTGAGCAGCGCCCTGGTTTGCCGGTCATTGTGATTTCTGCGCAAAACACGATTATGACGGCCATTCAGGCGACGGAAGCCGATGCCTATGACTATTTGCCGAAACCGTTTGATCTGCCGGATCTGATGAAGCGTGCGGCCCGCGCGCTGGAAGTAAAGCGGCGCGCACCAGCGCCGCGCACCGAGGCCAGCCGCGATACGGGCGAGGATTTGCCTTTGGTTGGACGCACGCCTGGGATGCAGGCAATCTATCGCTTGGTCGCGCGGGTTATGAATGCTGATTTGCCGATTTTGATCACCGGTGAAAGCGGCACTGGCAAGTCTTTGATCGCGCGGGCGATCCATGATTTATCTGACCGGCGTACGTTGCCGTTTGTTGTCGCCAGTGGCAGCGACCTAGCGCAGATGGAGGGGCCTGCGGCTTTGATTTCGCGGGTTCGCAATGGCACTCTTTTGTTCGACGAGGTTGGCGATCTGAATGAGGATGCGCAGGCGCGCATTGTCCGGATGCTGGACAGCTTCACCGACAATGCCCCCCGGATCATGGCGACCAGTCAGGCGGACCTGGCGTTAAAGCTGGATCAGGGAATGTTTCGGTCGGACCTTTATTACCGGCTTGGTGGTGTTTCGCTTGCAGTGCCGTCATTGCGCGAACGGGTTGAAGATATTCCGCTTCTTGCAGGTCACTTCTTTGCCCGCGCCGAACGGGATGGTCTGCCATTGCGAAAGTTTACACCGCAAGGTTTGGAGCTTGTGCGCGCCTACTCCTGGCCGGGCAACGTGCGGCAGTTAGAGAATACGATCCGCCGTCTGGCGATCACCGGTGGCGAAGAGGAGATCGGACGGGCAGAAGTCGAAGTTGTTCTTGGAAATCAGCCGGCGATTGAGCCGCTGACCGGAGGTGGCAACAGCGAAAAGCTTTCAGCGTCGATCGAAAAGCATCTGCGGCGGTATTTTGATCTTCATGGCGGGCAATTGCCGCCACCAGGTCTTTACCAGCGGATTCTGCGGGAAGTTGAACTTCCGTTGCTCGAGATTGCATTAGACGCGACGGGCGGAAATCAGGCGAAATGTGCCGATTTACTTGGCATCAACCGCAATACTCTCCGAAAGAAGATCACAGACCTCGATATTCGCGTGACACGGAGGCGCAAATTGATGTAAAACCGCAACAGAGAGTGGCCAATCCGTAACTGTGGATAAAGCGTCGCCAATATAGAGCGGTCGCCACTCAGCGTGGCACATTATATGGAGGGTCCGGGTGGCGGGGCGCGCACGGGCATTAACTTGGCAAAAACTGATCCGTCTCAGACGGATGCGACGTGTTCAAAATGCGGCGACCCTTGGCGTTGTGGTTTTGGGCCCGGTCCTGGCGCTGGCGACTTTCATGGTTTTGGGGCCGCTGGACCGCACGTCTTCGGCCCTTTCATTGCGGCTCGTTTTGCTAGTCGACCTTGTCTATGTGCTGCTTGTCGCGGCGTTGGTCTTTTCGCGGATCGCTACGATGATAGCAGCGCGGCGCGCAAAATCGGCTGGTTCTCGCCTGCACCTGCGCCTGACCGGCGTGTTCGCGATTATCGCGCTTATTCCAACCGTAACAGTCGCTGTGTTCGCCGGTTTAACGATCAACATCGGCCTTGAGGGCTGGTTTTCGGATCGGGTTAGGGGCGTAGTGGGGGCATCCTTGGCGGCGGCGGAGGCCTATCAGGAAGATCAGAGGCGCGATCTTGGTGAAGACGCAAATGTTTTGGCGCGCTTCCTGAACGCGGCGCGGACACGCTCGGTCTTTGTGTCTGATGCAGAGTTGCGCCAGCTTCTTGGGCAAGGGCAGGGGCAAATCCAGAGAGGCTTGCGGGAGGCCTTTGTCATTGATGGTACAGGCGATATCCGCACCCGCGGCGAGCGGTCGTATCTTTTTGACTTTGAGGAACCAACAAGCCTGGACATAGTATCGGCACGGGATGGGCAGACGGTCATTATCGAGGATTTGGCGACGAACGAGTTCCGCGCCCTTTTGCGTCTTACTGCGTTCCCGGACCGCTATCTTTACGTCAGCCGGGATGTGGATGGCCGCATTCTTGGGCTTTTGGATGAAGCCGAGGAAACAGCGCAACTTTATACGCAGCTTGAGGCCGAGCGTGGGCGTGTCGTCTTTGAGTTTGGCCTTTTGTATCTTGGATTTGCGGTGATTCTGATTCTGGCGGCAATCTGGCTGGGGTTGTGGTTTGCAGAGCGATTATCGCGACCCGTCGGGCGGCTTGCAGGGGCGGCGCAGCGCGTCGGTGCGGGTGATTTGGATGTTCAGATTCCCGAGGAACAGGGCGAAGATGAGATCGCCATGGTGGGGCGCTTGTTCAACCAGATGACACGTCAACTGAAGGGACAACGCGACGCTTTGCTAAACACGAACCGTCAGATTGAGGAGCGACGCCGCCTGTTTGACTCCGTGCTTTCGTCAGTGACTGCAGGCGTGATCGGGCTGGATGCGGAAGGGCGCGTTAGCTTCATTAACCGTTCAGCGGAACGCATCCTGCGCACGGACGCACCCACCGAAATTGAGGCGCCTTTGCATGTGCTTGTGCCAGAGTTCGTGTCTTTGCTGGAAGAGCTGCGCGCCAGTGGCCGTGAAACTGCACAGGAAGAAGTACGCATATCACGGAGGGGCGTCGCTGAAACGCTGCTTGTCCGCATCGCCGAACGACGGACCACCGAGAGCGAAGACGCCGGATACGTGATCGCCTTTGACGATGTCACCGATCTTGTTACCGCGCAGCGCATGGCGGCTTGGGGGGATGTGGCGCGTCGGATTGCGCATGAGATCAAGAACCCGTTGACGCCAATACAACTGTCGGCCGAACGTATTCGTCGAAAGTTCGTCCCAAGCGCCGGTGAAGACGCGGCGCTGCTTGAGAATTTGACCGACGTGATTGTGCGTCAGACCAATGATCTGCGCCGGATTGTGGATGAGTTCTCGAAATTTGCGCGGATGCCGGAGCCTGAAAAGTCGATCCATGACCTGAGGAAACTCGTCGCGGACGCCATGTTGCTGCAGGAGGACGCAATTGAAGGCGTGTCTTTGACGTCTGATCTTCCTGACGCGCCGGTCCTTGCCGATTTGGATTCGACAATGATCGGGCAGGCATTGACAAACATTATTAAGAATGCCGGTGAAGCAATTGAAACGCTTGGAGAAAAGAAGGGTTTCCCTGATGGATTTCAAGGGCGGGTTCATCTGGAGATGGAGGTCAGGGATGGAGCTGCTCATATCACGATCAGCGACAACGGTATCGGACTTCCCGACGATCGCTCCTTTTTGTTTGAGCCTTATGCGACGACGCGCGAGAAAGGCACCGGGCTTGGGTTGCCGATTGTGAAGAAGATTATCGAAGAACATGGAGGCACGTTGGCATTGGTTGACGCGGCTTCGTTGGACCAGTCGGGCCAGATCGGCGCGGCTGCAGAAATCGTGTTGCCGCTTTCGGCAGCGCAGGAAAAAGCCGGCGACCTGGCGGTCGCTGAATGATAAAATCAAGGAGGCATTGATGGGCGATATTCTCATAGTGGATGACGAGCGTGATATTCGCGAGTTGATTTCCGATATCCTGAAAGACGAAGGCTTTACGACGCGGCTTGCGGGGACATCGGAGGAGGCGATGTCAGAAATGAACAAGGAAGCACCGTCGTTGATGGTGCTCGATATCTGGCTGAAGGACAGCGAGATGGACGGGATTGATATCCTGAAAGCGGTGCGGCGCGACAACCCGGATGTGCCGGTGATCATCATTTCGGGTCATGGAAACATCGAGATTGCCGTCGCGGCGATCAAGCAAGGGGCATACGACTTCATCGAAAAGCCCTTTAATATCGATCAGTTGATGGTGGTCGTAACGCGCGCAATGGAGACATCACGTCTGCGACGTGAAAATACTGACCTTCGCCGCAAGGACGTCACAACCACAGATATGGTCGGCTCAAGTCAGTCTTATCGCACTTTGAAAGCGCAGTTGGACAAGGTCACTAAGTCCAACGGACGAGTGATGCTGACGGGGCCTGCGGGGGCTGGCAAAGAAATTGCAGCGCGGTTCATTCATGCCAATTCCAACCGCGCCGAGGGGCCGTTTGTGACGGTCAATTCGGCTTCGATCGAACCCGACCGGATGGAAGAAGTTCTGTTTGGCCGTGAAGGCACCGGCCGTGGAATTGAGCCCGGTCTTTTGGAGCAAGCGCACGGCGGTATCATCTTTTTTGATGAGATTGCGGATATGCCGCTTGGGACGCAGTCGAAGATCCTGCGAGTCCTGACCGAGCAAAAATTTCAGCGCGTCGGTGGCGGTGACTTGGTGCGGGTTGATTTGCGGGTGATTTCGTCGACAACGCGCAGCCTTGAGGGTGAGGTCGAAAACGGCACGTTCCGTCAAGAGTTGTTCCATCGTCTGAACGTCGTGCCGATTGATGTGCCATCGCTTGCTGAGCGCCGTGAGGATATCCCGGAATTGGCGAATTTCTTCATCGCGAGTTTCAACAAGTCGCAAGGGATGCCACTGCGTGCGCTGTCTGACGATGCGATTGCAATGCTTCAGACGATTTCGTGGCCTGGAAATGTTCGGCAGTTGAAGAATGTTATCGAGCGCGTGCTGATCCTTGGGTCTGACAAGGGCGATATTTCTGCGTCCGAAATTCCCGGAACCAGCAATGAAGTTGAAGAAACCGACGAGAACCGCGTTGTGCTTTCGGGCAGTCTAGCGACCTTGCCTCTGCGGGAAGCGCGCGAGATGTTCGAGCGGGAGTATCTTCTTACGCAGATCAACCGGTTCGGCGGCAACATCAGCCGTACTGCAGGTTTCGTCGGCATGGAGCGTTCGGCGTTACACCGTAAATTGAAGTCCTTGAATGTGGTCACGTCGAACCGCGCAGGGGCTCGGTTTGCGACTGTCGTCGAAGACGCGGAAGAGGACGCGTGATCCGTTCAGGCAGCGCGCGCTGAAATGAGCGGTTTCATTGTACAAGGCGATCTCTTGATTGCGGGGCAACACCGTGTCACCAAGAGTGCCACAACGTCGGCCGAGGGGCAGATATGAAGGTTATCATCTGCGGAGCGGGTCAGGTTGGCTGGCAAATTGCACGCCATCTGTCTGGTGAGCGCAATGACGTGACGGTCGTCGACTACAATGCTGATCTTGTGCGCCGCGTCACGGATGCACTGGATGTGCAGGGTATTGCGGGACACGCGAGTTATCCGGATATTCTTGAGCGGGCGGGGGCGCGCGATGCGGATATGATCATTGCTGCGACGCACTCTGATGAGGTCAATATGGTGACCTGCCAGGTAGCTCATTCAGTGTTTGATGTGCCGCGCAAAATCGCGCGGCTGCGGGCTCAAAGCTATCTGACAGCGATTTACTCTGATCTGTACCGGCGCGATCACATGCCGATTGATGTGGTTATAAGTCCCGAGCGTGAGGTTGCTGAGGCGGCATTGCGGCGGCTTTCGGCGCCTGCTGCGTTTGACACCGAGTTGTTTCTCGACGGCAAGGCGCAGCTTCTTGGGATTTTGCTGGACGAAGATTGTCCGGTGCTGGACACGCCCTTGCGACAATTGACGGATTTGTTTTCAACGCTGCGGGCGATTGTCGTAGGTGTGCGCCGCAACGGCCGCTTGTTTGCCCCTGAACCCGGCGATCAGCTTTTTGCTCATGACCAGATATACGTAATCAGTCATGTTCAGGACGTGAAGCGGACGTTCGAGATATTTGGCAAGGTCGTGCGCCGGCAGGAACGGATCGTGATCATCGGGGGCGGGAATGTTGGGCTTGCTGTTGCCAGCGCGCTTGAAGGCCGGGCCGAGCGGCTTCGTGTCAAGATCATTGAGCGCGACCGCGACTGCGCGGAACGGGCCGCAGACGCTTTGGAGCGGACGATTGTTCTAAACGGCGACGGTCTAAGCACCGAGCTGTTGGAAGAGGCTGGCGTAGGGCGGGCGGACGCTGTGCTGGCAGTTACGGACGACGATAAGACCAATCTTCTGGCATCGGTGCGTGCCAAGCAAGCTGGGTGCCCTTTGACGATTGCGCTGATCAACGATCCGACGCTTTTGCCTTTGATGGATCCCTTGCATATTGATGCCTACATCAACCCGCGCGGCACGACCGTATCCTCGATCCTGCGTCACATCCGGCATGGCCGGGTGCGCGGCGTATATTCCATCGGAGACGCCGAAGCCGAAGTGATCGAAGCGCAAATTTTGTCGACATCCCCTTTGTCGGGAAAACTAATTCGCGAGATCGACTTTCCCGAAGGTGTATTGGTTGGGGCCGTAATGAAAGGCGAAAAGGTCGTGAAGCCCACCGGAACCACGCGGATCGAAGAAGGCGATGTGATTGTGGTCTTTACGATGGCGTCTGACGTTCCGGAGGTCGAGCGGCTGTTTCAGGTCTCGATCGACTTCTTCTGATGCTTTGGGCAACGCGATTGCCGCTGATCGTCCTGTTGGTTGGCTTGGGCGCTTTGGCGATGTTGGTGCCCGCGGTTCATGCCTATGTGACCCGTGATCTGGTGACGGCGCGGGCATTTTTATATTCCTGCGTCATGTTTTTGTTCCTGTTTACGATGATTGCCTTGGGCACATCGAACTACAATATTCGACGGCAAGGACGCAGCCATCTGATCTCGCTATTCGCACTTTTCGCGGCGTTGCCTGCGATGTTGGCGGTGCCGTTCAGCGAGGTTGTGACGGATACGACTTTTGGCAATGCTTACATCGAAATGGTGTCGAGCTTGACCACGACGGGTTTGACGCTGTTTGAGGCTGATCGCTTGCCGCCAAGTGTCCACCTTTGGCGTGCATTGGTCGGCTGGCTTGGTGGATTTTTCATGTGGGTCGCAGCAATTGCTGTTTTCGCACCACTGAACCTGGGCGGGTTCGAGGTTGTTGCGGCGACTGAATCTAGTCGGGATCAGAAGGGCGGAGTGGTTCGCCTTGATCATATCGGAGGATCCTCGGAGCGTCTGGCGCGGTTTGCCGCGCGCCTTGCGCCGATCTATGGCGGGTTGACGGCCGTTCTTTGGGTGGCTTTGATGCTTGCCGGAGATACGCCGCTCGTGGCGATCTGCCACGCGATGGCGACGCTGTCGACGTCCGGTATTTCACCCATTGAGGGGGGCGTTGCGGGGGCAACTTCGGGATATGGCGGTGAATTTCTGATTTTAATATTTCTGGTGTTCGCCCTGTCGCGCCTGACATTTACCTCGGATGGCAGGCAGGATGGCTGGCCCGCGTTGATCCGGGATCCTGAACTGCGGCTGGGGATTTCACTGATTGCTATTTTGCCCGCACTTTTATTTTTGCGTCATTGGCTGGCGACGATCGAAGACGGCTCGGACGTGACGGTAATTGAAGGGATCGTCGGGATTTGGGGCGCGGTGTTCACCGTGGCGTCATTCCTGACGACCACGGGATTTGAAAGCTCGGCTTGGGGTGAGGCCCGCGCCTGGTCGGGGCTGGACGCGGCTGGACTTGTGCTTATGGGGCTGGCGGTCTTCGGCGGCGGCGTTGCGACGACTGCGGGCGGCGTAAAGCTTCTTCGGGTTTATGCCCTTGTGAAGCACGGCCAACGCGAGATGGATAAGCTGGTCTCACCGTCTTCGGTTGGCGGTTCGGGGCAGGTCGCACGTCGTTTTCGACGGGAGGGCGCCTATGTGGCTTGGGTGTTTTTTATGCTATTCGCGTTGTCGATCGCCACGATATCGACGGCCCTGGCGTTTTTCGGTCTCACGTTTGAAGAAGCTCTTGTGTTGACGATCGCAGGTCTGTCCACAACCGGACCATTGGTCGATGTTGCCGCCGACAAGCCGATTGATCTGATCGCATTGGCCCCTGGCGCCAAGGCCATTATAGCGGCAGCCATGGTGCTTGGCCGCTTGGAGACCCTGGCAATTATCGCCCTGTTGAACCCGGAATTCTGGCGTTAACCCTGCTTAGAATTTAGGCTGTTCGAAATATTCTTTTGGGCTAGCAAGTCTTTTGGATGCGATCCATAGTGGGTTCTCTAACTTGGCGTCTCGATGGCGCTCGAACGTTTGCAAGAAAAAAGGCAATAAATCTCATGGCTTCGGATAGACAGAATTTGCAGGATGCATTTCTGAACCATGTCAGAAAGACCAAGGTTCCGGTTACCATCTTTCTTATCAATGGCGTCAAACTTCAGGGCGTGATTACATGGTTTGATAACTTTTGTGTTTTACTGCGCCGGGATGGTCAGTCCCAGCTTGTATATAAACACGCAATATCCACGATTATGCCCGCACAGCCAATTAGCCTGTATGACGGCGAAGAATAAGCGTGGGTGAGACAGAAGCGGGGGCGACACGCGCCCTTGTTCTGCACCCCGACATAACGAGCGATAGGAATCGGCGCGACGCGACGTTTGCGCTTAATGAGGCTGTGTCGCTTGCAGTTGCTTTGCCCGGAATTGAGGTTGTCGGCGCGGACTCCATCAGATTGCCGAAACCAACACCTGGAACTTTGTTTGGCTCGGGCAAGGTGGAAGAGCTGGGTCAAAGGATCAAAGCCGATGACATCGGCTTGGTTCTTATCGATGGTCAGCTCACACCGGTGCAACAACGCAATCTTGAGCGCGAGTGGAAAACCAAGCTTTTGGACCGCACCGGACTAATCCTAGAGATTTTCTCTGATCGTGCCGCAACGCGGGAAGGCGTTTTACAGGTCGAAATGGCGGCGCTCACGTATCAGCGGACCCGTCTTGTGCGAGCGTGGACTCACCTTGAACGGCAGCGCGGAGGTTTGGGCTTTGTGGGTGGGCCCGGTGAAACTCAGATTGAGGCGGACCGGCGCGCCATTGACGAACAGCTGTCGCGGTTGAAGCGTCAGTTGGAAAAAGTTGTGAAGACGCGCACGCTACACCGTGCGGCGCGCGCGAAAGTGCCGTTTCCCGTGGTGGCGTTGGTTGGCTACACAAACTCTGGGAAATCGACGCTGTTCAATCGTTTGACGGGCGCGGACGTGGTGGCCAAGGACATGTTATTTGCCACTCTTGATCCGACGATGCGGGCGATCAAATTGTCCACCGGGCGAGAAGTGATCTTGTCGGACACGGTTGGCTTCATTTCGGATCTGCCGACACAGTTGGTCGCCGCCTTTCGCGCGACCTTAGAAGAGGTGCTTGAGGCCGATCTGATTTTGCACGTGCGCGATATTTCACATCCCGAGACGGATGATCAATCGGCGAATGTCTTGGGTATTCTGAATGATCTCGGTGTCCAGGAGGCGACCCCTCAGATCGAGATTTGGAACAAGATTGACGTGTTGGACGACGAAGCCCGCGCGGCGCGCGAGGCGGAAGCGTTGCGCAAGGACGACATCCAGGCGATCTCGGCGCTGACTGGAGCGGGTGTTGAGGAGTTTGTTCTGGCCGTCACCGAAAAGCTTGATCTGGATCGTCAGGTCGCGACGGTTGAGATTGATCACGCGGACGGCAAGAAACGTGCCTGGGCCTATGAGCAGGGGATCGTTTTGTCCGAAACTCGTTTGGAAGACGGCGTCGAACTTACCGTGAATTGGACGTCAGTTCAGGCAGCCCGCTTTTCCCGGCTTTGAAAGGCTGAACGGCAAACCGCGGCTTCTTGCGCTGTAAGGCAAGGATATGCGGTCTTCTGGATTAAGCCGGCGTCTAGGGCCGCGCGAATATCGCGGCGATCATCCAGTGACATTGATAAAAGCGCGGTATCGCCGGGAAACAGGGTCTCGCTTTCGCATCCATTCGCACGGATGCATGTATGGGTCGCGCATACCAAGTGGACATAGGTGGTTTCGGTGGCGGAGCCTGGACGGGCGTAGGGCATGTCGCGGGCGGCGACGAAGGCCGCGTCAAACCCGCAGAGCGTTTGCAGTTCGGGGGCTCGGACCGGAATGTGATGTTGGGGAGAAGCGTGCAGATCGTGCAACGGTGTGGACGCGGCAGTGGTGCCCTTGGCGATTGTGACGGGGCACAATTGGGTAAAAGCCCTGATCGATTGGGCATTGAAGGTTTGGCATCCGATAAAAAAGACCCGCTTTGCGGCCCCGTCCTCCGATACGATCAGGTCTCCGACTTTCAGGTTTTCCACTGGGACGCCGCGGTTAGGGGGTAGTTCTGCGTTCCTGTGACGTGGCAGACGAAGAGGTTACCCAAATTGTGTGCGCCATTCGGGAAGTCGTCCATTATGTCGAATGTGTCTTGTGACTTGGTTGCGGCATTCGGGCCATCGGGACCAAAGAAAAAACCTCGCAGGAAGAAAAGCCGCGTTCCGACAACCAAGGTAAGGATCACGACCTCTTCGCCGCGAATGTCGGTATTATTCGGGGCCAAACCATTGAGTTTATTTGTGGAAGGAAGCGTTCCACCAAAGTCCATCATGAAACTGATCGGCCCGGAATCCAAAGCGCCGTCGCCGTTGGTGTCGAAATAAATCACAGTGTCCGGATCATTGCTGCCATCCAGCGTGAAATCAAGCTTCAGGCCGCCGTCATCGGTGCCATGATTGTTAGTATCGGCGCCGAACGTAAGCAGTGTGGTTGGCTGCTTACTTGTATTGGACGCGTTAAGTGACGCGTTTCCTGCACTGCTGCTGCTATCCCCTCGCGGCCAGAGCAAAAGCGGCATGGTGTGCTCCTTTTGCTTATAGTAATCTTAACGCGTTTTTTTGTCCGGCAAGAAGCAAGAAGACGGCGTTAATTGGCCGGAGTAAGCCGGGTGATGCCGACGGCACCGGCGCGGGCGAGGTCTTGGTTCAGGGTCATCGGAATGTATTCACCGCGCCGCCAAAGCTCGCCTAAATCGTCATAGTGGCGGCTAAGCGGGTGGCCCGATTGCCCGGTGGAAATAATGAAAACTGAGCTGTCGGGGTC
>CAJQNG010000217.1 GCA_905479635.1 uncultured Boseongicola sp.
TTCGTTCTTCTACCCGGCCGCCAACGACAAGCTTTTGCAGACTGCCAAAGAGCAAGGCGCTAGCGTTATCGCAATGGACATGGTCCCGCGAATCAGTCGCGCACAAAAAATGGACGCTCTGTCGTCCATGGCCAATATCGCAGGCTACCGCGCTGTGATTGAGGCGGGAAACAACTTTGGTCGGTTCTTCACCGGTCAGGTGACAGCCGCTGGCAAAGTGCCGCCTGCCAAGGTTCTTGTTGTTGGCGCAGGCGTCGCAGGTCTTGCCGCTATCGGTACATCAACCTCGCTTGGCGCGATCACGCTGGCGTTCGACGTGCGCCCCGAAGTCGCTGAACAAATCGAGTCGATGGGCGCGGAGTTTGTCTACCTCGACTTTGAAGAATCCGCTCAGGACGGTGCAGCTACTGGTGGCTATGCCGCCGTATCATCGCCGGAATTCGCAGCCGCTCAGTTGAAGAAATTCCGCGAACTGGCGCCTGAAGTCGACATCGTCATCACCACGGCGCTGATCCCGAACCGCGATGCACCAATCCTTTGGACCAAAGAAATGGTCGAGATGATGAAGCCCGGCTCGGTCATCGTGGACCTTGCCGCGGAACGCGGTGGTAACTGCGAATTGACCGTCAAAGACGACAAGATAGTGACCAAGAACAACGTCACTATCGTTGGCTATACAGACTTCCCAAGCCGAATGGCAGCACAGTCCTCGCTGCTTTATTCCAACAACATCCGTCACATGATGACCGATCTTACGCCGGAAAGAGACGGCCAGGTCGTGCACAACATGGAAGACGATGTGATCCGTGGAGCGACCGTGACCAAAGGTGGCGAGATCACTTGGCCGCCCCCGCCGCCGAAAACGAAAGCCATCGCGGCTCAGCCGAAAAAAGACAAACCGAAAGACCTGACGCCCAAAGAGAAAAAGGCGAAGGAATCTGCGGCCTTCAAAGAAGCGACCAAGCAACAGGTCACTCTCCTGGCCGCCGGTGGCGCGCTTATGCTTCTGATCGGTGCCTTTGCGCCTGCCAGCTTCATGCAGCACTTTGTGGTGTTCGCGCTTGCCTGCTTCGTGGGCTTTCAGGTGATCTGGGGCGTCGCGCATTCGCTACACACGCCGCTTATGGCGATCACAAACGCCATTTCCGGCATCGTGGTGGTGGGCGCACTGCTTCAGGTCGGCTCGGGCAATATCATCGTGGTGCTTCTTGCGGGCATCTCAATCCTGATCGCGTCGATTAACATCTTTGGTGGATTTTTGGTGACACGCCGGATGCTCGCCATGTTCCAGAAATCTTAAGGGGGGGCGAGAAAATGTTGTCCAACGGACTTGTCTCTGCCGCCTATATAGCGGCCTCTGTTCTCTTCATTCTCGCACTTGGCGGGCTGCGGAACCAGGAAAGCGCGAAACGTGCGATCTGGTACGCCATCGTCGGCATGGGGGTGGCGATGGTTGCCACCATTCTGTCGCCCGGCGTCGGTAATCTTTGGTTGATCATTCTGACCGTCGGCGTCGGTGCCGCCGCTGGTGTCTATGTCGCCCAGCGCGTCAAGATGACCGAGATGCCACAACTTGTGGCCGCGCTTCACTCCTTCGTGGGTCTGGCGGCGGTCTTTATCGGCCTCAACGCGGACATCATGCTCACAGCTGTGAGCGAGATCAAAGCTGCAGGCATCGCGCTTTCGGACGCCGATCTTACCGCGTTTGGCGAGAAACTGTGGAAGAAAGACGGCGTCGAAGTCGCGATCCTGAAGGTCGAGGTCTTCCTCGGGATATTCATCGGCGCGATCACTTTCACGGGCTCAATCGTGGCGTTTGGAAAACTTGCCGGAAAAGTTGATGGCAAGCCGAAGAAACTGATGCTGCCAAATGAAACTGCGCCGATCCGGTTCATTTCGGGTCACTATCTGAATGCGCTTTCGCTGATCATCTGTCTTCTCCTTGGCTTTGCCTACTTCACCGGTGCCGGTATCTGGACCATGGTGCTTGTTACCATGGTTGCAGGCTTCATCGGCTGGCATCTGATCATGGGTATCGGCGGCGCTGATATGCCGGTCGTTGTGTCGATGCTGAACAGCTACTCGGGCTGGGCAGCGGCGGCTATAGGCTTTACGCTTGGCAATGACCTTCTGATCGTGACGGGAGCGCTTGTCGGCTCGTCCGGCGCCATTCTGTCCTACATTATGTGTAAGGCGATGAACCGTAACTTTGTCAGCGTTATCCTTGGTGGCTTTGGCGGAGAAGCAGGCCCTCAGATGGCAGTCGAAGGTGAACAAATCGCGATCGACGCCGATGGTGTGGCATCGGCATTGAACGACGCCGACAGCATCATCATCATTCCGGGCTACGGCATGGCGGTGGCGCAGGCGCAGCAATCGGTCAGCGAACTAACCCGCAAGCTGCGCGCGCAAGGCAAGACGGTTCGGTTCGCAATCCACCCGGTCGCGGGTCGTTTGCCGGGACACATGAACGTGCTTCTGGCAGAAGCCCGCGTGCCCTACGACATCGTTTTGGAAATGGACGAGATCAACGAAGACTTCCCCAAAACGGACGTCGCCATTGTCATCGGCTCGAACGACATTGTGAACCCGGCGGCACAGGACGATCCAAACAGCCCCATCGCCGGAATGCCGGTTCTGGAATGCTGGAAAGCCAAGCAGGTTTTTGTGTCCAAACGGGGGCAGGGCACCGGGTACTCAGGCATCGAGAACCCGCTTTTCTTCAAAGATAACACGCGCATGTTCTACGGCGACGCCAAGGCCTCGCTCGACACACTGCTACCAAAGATCGACTAAGGGTGCAGACCAAATCAGAAACGAAAGGCCCGCCAATTTGCGGGCCTTTTTTGTGACGCGGATGAGTATACCCATGCGGTTCGATTGACGAATGTCTTCCCAGCGCCATCTCGTAATATAGCAACGCAAGGACCGCCCACATGACTTTCATAGCCGCCATCGTCAGTCTTGCCGTTTTCACTGCCGTTCCCGCTTTTGCAGATATCGAGGTGCGCTTTGTCGAAGGCGCACCGAAAGACCGTTTCGTCTTTACAGCAACCGAAAACTTCTGCGCAGGCGGTCCCGTCGCAATAACAGTGAACCTTGAGGGCTCGGCCGGCGCGCTGATCTTCGATGTGACCGACAGCGGCGCGGGCGTCGAAATCTTTCAGCCGTTCGAGGTCGTGGCAGGAGCGGACGTTCTTCTGGGCACCTCAGCGGTCAGCGATGGCGATGTCGCGCTAACGCTTGAGCTTTCCGCGTTGACTCCACAGTCCCCTGTCGCCTTCACTATCGATGTGGACGACACGCAGGGGGGTCGTGAAATCACAGTCGCGGGCAGCGAAATACTTGGAGGCACGGTCTCGGTCGCTATTGAAGGCGTTGTCAAAGAAGCAACATTCAATGAGCGCGCCGTGGCCCTGATCGAATGGTCCGCCTGCCAATCCTGAGAATGGCCTAAATCCCGCGCCACGCCCCCGGTGCAAGATCGTCTAGCGTCCAGTCTCCGACCCGCCAGCGCACCAATCTCAGCGTCGGAAACCCGATTTGCGCCGTCATCCGCCGCACCTGCCGGTTGCGCCCTTCCGAGATCGTGATCTCGATCCAGCGATCCGGCACTGATTTGCGAAACCGCACGGGGGGATCGCGCTCCCAAAGGGCAGGGGTCTCAAGCAACCGCGCTTTTGCGGGCAATGTCGGGCCGTCATTCAGATTGACCCCTTGCCGCAAGGGGTCAAGGTCCGCCTCGGAGGGATCACCTTCAACCTGAACCATATAGACCTTCTCGGTCTTGGCCTTTGGGTTCGAAATGCGGGCCTGCAGACGACCATCTTCGGTCAGCACCAAAAGCCCCTCGCTATCGCGATCCAACCGGCCCGCCGCATAAACACCGGACGGCAGTCCAAACCCCGAAAGGGTCGGACGCGTGGTCAGAGACTTCGCATCGGTAAATTGCGAAAGTACACCGAAGGGTTTGTTGAAGAGGATGGTTTGCGCCATGGCCTGTTCTACAGGCGCCTAAACGTGACAATCAGGCCAACATCTTCGTCATGCCCTTCTGGCGCGCGCGTAGAGTCTGCGTAAACACGTTCTTCGGAAATTTCTGGCGCAGAGACATATCCGTTTGCCTGCAAAGCCTCGAACGTTTGGTCAAAACCCAAATCGACCCAAACCTCCGGTCTTACGGTAATGATCGCTACTGCGCCGGGCGCCAGAACGCGCACAAGCTCTGGCAACGCTTCGGGCCCGACGTGCCCGTGCGTGAATGTGCCGGAACTCACGAGGCCCGAATAAGTTTCATCACCCAGATCAAGCGGCTCTTTAAGATCGGCCTCGATCAGGTTGCGGTACAGCTTCTTGCGGTGAGCGACTGCCAGCATCTCAGGCGACAAATCCAGCCCGTCGACCACAGCGCCCTCGGGGAAATGTTCACCCAATGCGCCCGTGCCACAGCCCACATCCAGACATGGCGATCTACCGCCGGCATCCACGTAAGATTGCGTCACCAATTTCGGAAATCGATAGGTTGTTGCTTGCACAAAATCAGCGTCATAGGTCTCTGCCCATTTTTCGTAAAGCTTTAGATTGTCTTCGGGTGTTTGGACCGCATAGGCGGCGTCAAGGTTGGGTTCATCTGCCATAGGGCAGCATACCCGGCCTCAACCCCGCTTCACAACCACCTCATAGCCGGGTTCCTCTGGCTCATCATCCACCATCTCGGACGGGAAGCCGGTCGCCGTGATATCAAGCCCCGTGGCGTCCTCCAGCCTGCGAATAATATCGTCCGACTGCGCGCGCGCCCCAAATCGCCTTTGTCCATCCTTGAATATATCAATCATCAAAGGCGAGATCTCGAGCGGAACACTGGCGTCGTCCGCAATCTTCTGGAACAGGCCAATGTCCTTTAACACAAGGTCCATGGTGAAATCTATCGTCCGCGAGCCGTTCAAAATAACCTGACTTTCGGTCTCATGGACAAAGGAATTGCCCGACGAGATTCGGATGGCTTCGAACGTGGTGGCCAGATCAACTCCTGCCGCCTTCATCGTCACCATCGCCTCGCAAACCGTCAACAGGTTCGCCGTGGCCAGATAGTTGGTCATGACCTTCAGGATTGAGGCCGAGCCGATGGGCCCGGTGTGCAATACCCGCCGTCCCAAAGTCGTTAGGATCGGCAACATCCGCTCGAATGTCTCGCGGTCGCAGCCCGCAAAGATTGATATATTTCCGGTCGCAGCGCGATGACAGCCGCCGGACACCGGACACTCAATCGCGGAGGCTCCCTTAGCCTGCACCATGACTGCCAACCGCGCCATCTCGTCTGCATCGGTCGTTGACATCTCGGCCCAGATTTTGCCCGGCCCCATCGCGGCAAGCACACCGCTCTCGCCTTCCATCACCTCCGAACAGGCCGCAGGCGAAGGCAAACAAGTCACCACCAAATCGACTTGTTCCGCCAATTCCTGCGCACTTTCGGCCCATCGAGCGCCGCCCTTCAGAAATGGCTCGGCCAACGAGCGATCCAAATCCCGGACCGTCAGATCAAAGCCATTTCGCAGCAAACTGCCAGCAAGCTTTCCGCCGACATTTCCCAAACCAATAAACCCAACATTCATGCGCTGTCCCCTCAAGATGATGTTCCCGGAAGATGGCGGCAGGCCATTAGAGAGGGCGCGCCTGTTTGCGTCATAGCGGAGCCTGATGCGACCATTTTACAATGCACTTTGATCAGTGGTTTCGGAATGTAACGAAACTGGCGCCGGATTTATTTGGCATTCATAAATTTCCACTTCCCGGATAAATTATACCGAAGGCTAAGCTCCTTAATAAGAGTTTCGCCATTTGACCCGCATGCACGCTATCCGACTTCCCGGCTCAATCCGATGACTTTACACGGCGCGGTCACGGGGGCCTTGCCGAAAGGGGATCCGGCTCTCGT
Organism: uncultured Boseongicola sp.; assembly: GCA_905479635.1. Taxonomy (GTDB): domain Bacteria; phylum Pseudomonadota; class Alphaproteobacteria; order Rhodobacterales; family Rhodobacteraceae; genus Boseongicola. The sequence continues at coordinate 5,936 of CAJQNG010000217.1, forward strand.
GAATAAGGTCGCGTGGAGGTTCTATGGTCGTCTCTTGAGATAAGCGATACTTACGCCAGAGCCGCGCTTGGACGGACCGAAAGTAACCCGCCCAACGATCTGAAAGCCGAGCGTGGCTATGTACTTTTGACCTTGGCGTGGTAGGCAAAATGGCGCGGAGATTTCAATATCTCGATGGAACATAGTCTTGAGGCCGAGACGCTCTTGACCGAAAGCAGCCATCCTGAAGCGCATGCGTTTGTCTATTTCACCCTCGGGGTGCGCCACTACAGCCGGAATCGGCTCGACCTTGTGACATGCGCCACCGAACACGGCATTGGCCTTGCCGGACCGGACAGCGACCCGGAAGCCTATGTTGATCTGTTGACCACCAAAGCGATTATTCAGCGTTACAAAGGCGATCGTTCTCGCGCGGGGCTGACAATTGGCCGGGTGCGCGTTCTGAGCAAAGACGCTGAACTTTCACGTGTCGAGCACAATACCGCCCGATGGATGCTGGCCGGTGATGAGGTCAAAAAAAGCGGAAAATCACCCCGAATTTTCGCTTGAGCCGTGCGATGAACACGCAAACCGCCTGGTTCTGCCCTATACCAGGGAGGCCCTTGAAACCTGCTATGTAAGCCTTGAAGATTTCGACAATGTTGAAGCGACCTTTGTCACCGGTCTTGGTATCGCAATCGAAGTTTGTGACTTCCGCGCGTAAGGCCAGATCATCCACCGATACGCAGCCGTTGTACACGCGCGCCGCAATCTAGAACGGCGCGCGATTTGGACCTCTCCTGTGCACAGATCGCGACGCGGATGAGCAACCACTTGTGGCAACAAGACTTCACGCTGGCACTTGCAGGCGTTTATGAAGACCACGGCGATCTGAAGAAGGCAATCTCAGCTCATACGCCGGCCAGTAGTTTTGAAAAAGAATGGAGGACCTGAACCAAGGCCCATGCGCGCGCCAGATGCTGCAATCCGCCCGAAACTTTTCTTTTTCAGTCGATCCGCCTTTCAATGCCCGCTACCTTCACGTCAGCGCGGCTTTTGCATATTCAGTCGCGGTGAAGACCGTTTTGTCCAACCCAAAGCCAGCAACCATCAAAGGCCCTCTAAAAATGATCGCGCCCCGTCCCGCATTGCCAGATTGTGCGATGCCAATGTTCGCCTTGCGCGGGCGTCGGACCTGAAGGGGCGCGCGGGGGTATGAAAGATATCTGGAGCGGCATTGCCGCAGCTTTTATCCTTATTGTGATAGCCATTGAGGTGAATCTTGTCATGCACTGGCTTTCACGCACCGAAAAAAGGGGGCGCTGGTGACTTCCATTCTCCCTCTCATGATGCAAAATATCGAGGTCCGACGCGCGGGCCGCGCCATCCTTGGACCGCTTGACCCGATGGTTGAAACCGGTGGCGCGCTTGTGGTGCTTGGCCCCAATGGCTCGGGCAGGTCCACGCTTTTGCGGGTCTGCCACGGTATCAGACGCGCAAACGCCGGGTCGGGCGCGTGGTCGGCCCTGCGCTCCGAGGTCGACCTTGCCCAGGCCTTCGTTTTCCAGACCCCGATCCTTCTCAGGGGCACCGCCATTGAAAACGTGATCTACCCGCTGGTCTTGCGCGGTGAATCAAAACGCCCCGCCTGCAACCGGGCCCTAAAAATGCTCGAAGACGTTGGTTTGAAAGATATGCCAAATTTGCGCGCCAGCGTACTGTCAGGCGGCGCAAAGCAAAAACTTGCACTTGCCCGCGGCCTTGTGACCCGGCCTGAAGTTCTGTTCCTCGACGAGCCCACACCAAGCCTCGATGGACGCTCCACCCGCGAGATCGAAGCCATCCTGACAGCAGCCCAGGCCCACGGCACCAAACTTGTGATGGCCACGCATGATCTGGGGCAAGCCCGCCGCATTGCCTCTCACATTACGTTCCTTTTGAATGGCGCCATCGTCGAAACAGCCTTTGCCGAGCCGTTTTTCGCAGGTTCCCAAACCCAAGGCCCGCAGGCGTTTTTGAAAGGAGGCATCGTCGAATGAAGTTTACGTATCTGGCCCTAAAAACCGTCGTGGCTGTCTGGCTTGCGACCGCCGCTGTGGCTGAGAACTTCACACTCGCGGTCCCCCCCTGGTTTCACAATTCGGGCCTCAGCGACGTCCTCGTGCCACAGATCAAAACGGATACCGGCCTTGGTGTGAACCGCCTTGTTGTCGGTACAGGGCAATTGATCCGTCTTGGAAAAGCGGGCGACATCGATGCCATCCTTGTTCATGCACGGGCGGGCGAGGCCACTTTCGTGGCCGAGGGTTACCGCACGCGCCGCCGCGAAATTACATTCAATGACTTCGTGGTCATCGGCCTCAAAGCCGACCCCGCAGAGGTGCAGTTCGCAAACACTGTCGGGGAATGTTTCGGTGCTCTGTCTGGCGCGCCCGCCCTTTTCGTTGGTCGGGGCGACGACAGCGAGCCTCACCGACGCGGACAAGCGATTTGGAAGAAAGCCGGAGTCACACCCGATCCCGCGTGGTGGCGCGAACTCGGCTTCGGGATGGGCGCAACGCTCAACACCGCCGCCGCCATGGGGGCGTATACATTAAGCGAGCGTGCTAGCCGGTTGAATTTTGGCAACAAAGACGGCATGGCCATTCTGTTTTCCGGAGATTTCGCACTGCAAAACCAATACGCCTACTTGGCTATCAATCCAGCCAGCCACCCTCATGTTGCCTATAAGGCGGCTGTAACGCTTGAGAACTGGCTGATGTCCCAAAAGGGTCAATCGCTGATTGGCGGCTACAAAATTGACGGCGAAACCCTTTTCACCCGCAACGCGAAGGTCCGCTAAAATGGTGCAATATCTTGGTGTTATCGTGATCGCAGCCTGGGCGATAAACATCTGGGCTTTCATGGCCGTCTACGATGCCCGACCGGGCCTTGTCCGTCTTTGCCTTTGGGCGTTCATCTTGTTGATCCCGCTTGTCGGGATCGTCGCATGGTATCTTCTCGGCCCACGCGCGGCACGGCGCTAACGCGAGAAATTTACCCACTGCGCGAATGTGTACGATGACTGGTCCAATCCCTTTGGCGCGGAGGGAAACGGAGCCGCCGTCTTCGCCGCACGCAAAGCCGCCTTGTCAAACGCCGCAACGCCGCTTGAGCGATCAATCCGCACTGCTCCAAGGCGCCCATCGGCCAGAATATCCATCTGCAAACGCACGCGCCCTTGTCCTCGCGCACCACGGGGGAACTTTTGATGCCGCGCAATCCGGCTTTGAATTTTAGCGGCCCAACCCGCCTGTGTGGCCAGCCGTGCCGCAGGCGCCAGCGTTCCGACAACCCGCGTCTCGCCTAAATTCCCGGCACTGACACCGCTGCCGGTTCCACGCGCAACCACGGCAGGGGCCGCGTCGCTTCTCACGGGGCGCGCCACAGGGCGCGTTGTGGCAACAATTGCCCGCTCCACCGTGCTTGGCGCTTCAAACGTCGGGGCAGGGAGCTCCAGCGAAGGCAATGGCGAAGCCGCCCCGCGTGCTACATCCCAAACCGGCTTAACGTCCGGAACAGATCGTGCGGGCTGTTGCAAAGCCGCCAATTGCGGGACAGCTTCCGCTTCAATCGATGGAGCAGTCGTCACTTCTGGCGCATCCTCCAGTTTCGGGGTCGCATTTGGGACCGTGCTGTCCGACCAAAGGTTAACCTTGGTTACCGTGTCCTCAGAAACAGGCGCATCCAATACTTCTGCAATCGGGGATACGTCCGGGACCGCCTCCCAGGCCGCAACAAGGTCCGAAATGCCCTCCGGAGCCGCTTGCAAACTTAACGCCGCGCGTCCCTCGGCCCCCGCGCCCTCAAACCCGCCGTTTGCCGCGTGATACCCAAGACCCGCCAAATGGATGCCTGTCGCCAATCCAAACGCCACAATGAAATCCCAGTGCGCGATCATGCCACGGTCTCCATCGCGTCCGCCGTCTCAGAAATCGCGGCAGCTATGGCGGCTAAACCATCGCTTAACGCCGCAGGCCCCGGAGCCAGCACCAAGGGCGATTTCAACTCAATAATGCGCCCCCGTGACACCGCCGGAATAGCCGCCCAACCGGCGCGCGCGGCGATCTTTTCTGGCCGCACCTTCTTGCCACACCAACTGGCGAGGATCAGATCTGGCCGGGCTGCAATCACGTCCGAGCTATCCAAAATCCGGCCCTTCGCACCCTGTGCCTGCGCACGATCCGCGAAGACATCGTCGCCGCCAGCAATCGCAATCAGTTCTGACACCCAGGCAACCCCCGCAATCATAGGGGCGTCCCATTCCTCAAAATACACCCGAGGCCTTACCCACCCGGCCGCCGTCGTGCGCGCCTTCGAGATATTATCCTGCAGCTCGCCAATCAAAGCATCCGCCTGCGATGCATGCCCGACCAACGCGCCAAGCGTGGCGATCATCTCGAAAATTCCTGCTACCGACCGCTGATTAAACGCGTGCACAGCCACGCCCGCCCGGATCAGATCCGCGGCAATATCCGCCTGCAAATCCGAAAACGTCAGGACCAGATCCGGCTCAAGCGCCAAGATCTTCGGCACGTCAGCACTGGTGAACGCGCCAACACGCGGCTTCTCACGCCGCACACGGGCAGGGCGCACCGCATAGCCAGTCACTCCGACAATGCGGTCTTCCGCGCCTAGGATATATAGGGTCTCGACCGTTTCTTCGGTCAGACACACAATGCGTTGGGGTCCGATCATACCGCCCCCTCCAACACGTCTGTCACATGAAACGCATCGCCATCCCAACGTCCGCAAACTTGAAACACGTCGCGTAATCGGTCGTCGCTTAACACCTCGCGTGGTGTGCCGTCTGCCACCAACTTTCCGCGATGGATCATCACCAAACGCGTGCAATGTTGCGCGGCCAACCCAAGGTCATGCATCGACACCAACACCGACTTGCCGCCCTGCGCCAGCTTTGAGAAGACCCGCATTAAACTGAACTGATGGGCTGGGTCCAAACCTGCCACCGGCTCGTCCGCCATGATCAGAGGTGTGCTTTGTGCCAAAACGCGGGCAATTAAAACGCGTGCCTGTTCACCGCCCGACAATGCAGTTGCATCCCGCCTTGCAAAGGCCGTCAGACCCATCTGCTCTAACGCCTGCGCGACCGCCTCGTGATCGGCCTGCGATAGCTTCCGCCCCCCTGCCAGATAGGGCGATCGCCCAAGCGATACCAAAGTCTCGACGGACACTGGCCAGGCAATCTCGCGCGCCTGTGGCAACCACGCCGCCGCCTTCGCGCGGTCGCGCGCGTGAAGGGCCGTCAACGACGACCCACCAGAAGCGGCCAAAAGCCCCAAAGCACCACGCATCATCGTCGTCTTGCCAGCACCGTTTGGCCCGATCAGCCCAACAACCTCGCCGGCACCAATCTCAAGCGTAACACCATCCACAACCGGACAGCCGCCACGCATCACCGTCAAAAGATCAAGGCTCAACAGGCTCACAGCCCCGCCCTCCGTGTCCGAAAGATCAGATGCAGGAACACAGGCGCGCCAATGAACGCGGTCAAAACCCCCAGCTTCAGATCCCGGTCAGGCAACAATCCCTGCGCGGCACTGTCGGCCAAAAGGACCATCGCAGCCCCACCCAATGCCGACGCTGGCAACAATCGCGACGGCAGCCCGCCTGTCAGGGGGCGCAAGATATGCGGTACAACCAACCCGACAAAGCCGATTGCCCCCGTAACTGCCGTCGCCGCGCCAACAGCCAGAGCAGTCCCTGTCACAACCATTAAACGCAAACGCCCGATGCGAACGCCCAAAGCCTCTGCCGCATCTTCGCCAAGGGTCAAAGCGTCGAGACCCCGACCGGTCAAAAACAAAACCACACAGCCCAAAGCAATCAACGGCCCCGCCAGCCACACATGGGTCCAGCTGCGGTCCGCCAATGATCCCATTAGCCAGAAAATAATCTCGCTTGCGGCAAAGGGGTTCGGCGACAGGTTTAACACCAATGACGTGGCCGCCGCCGCCAATGCAGCAATCGCGATCCCCGCCAAAATCAAAACCAGTGATGATCCCCGTGGCCCGGCCAGCAGCAACAGCAGGCCAACCGCCACACCGGCTCCGACCAGCGCGAAGATCGGCAATGCCAAAGCAAACGTCGCCGCCAACCCGGTCTGAAGGGCGATCACCGCCCCCAAAGCCGCCGTCGCTGAAACGCCAATTAATCCCGGTTCGGCCAATGGATTGCGTAACAAACCTTGCATTGCGGCCCCGGACAGGCCCAAAGCCGCCCCGACCAGAGCGCCCAGAACTGCGCGTGGCAGGCGGATTTCGCGCATCACGACCGTCTCTGGGCCGCCGTTGTCGACAAAAAACGCCAACAGTCCGCGCGCCACAGACATCCCCGAAGGCCCCGTAACCAACGACACGACAAATCCAAAAAGCACGAGGCCCAAAAGCCCAAGCACCAACGCAATGCTACCCGCATCGCGTGAGGCCTTGAAGTCAGTTGATGTCCCGTCTGCCACTGCCATGGCTGACCCCCAAAACGGCCCCAAAAAAAGCCGCCACGTCTCATCCAAATATCCGAAGAAATCACACTCCGGACGGCGAACATCTGCCACCACGCCGGAGAACCGTAGCTCGTACACGCGCCCCGCGCCCCGAACTGGGTGAACGCCTCGGCAGGTCTCCTGACTTCACGGGTCGTCGCTAGGGCCTGCCTTCCCAGACGTTACCGTCCAGTGGCGCGTTCAGCCGTTGCTCGCCGCTTACAGTTGCGGGGGCAGTCACGGAATTGGAGGCTCTCCCCCGCACCGCGTTCCCTTTTGCCCGGCAGTCGCCTGCCGGAACCGAAGCTATCGCAATCTGCATGGGGTCACAGGGCCATAGGAGTCAAGTCCGCACGCGCCTCTCAACGTCCATCTGCGACGCGCGAATTGCTGCCGACCAAAAAATATTCACATCCGGAAACCTTGACTTCTTGCGAATTGTTCTCAATTAATAATGAGAGTGCGAATTATTCTCATTTTTAAAAATCTAAATACAAAGGACCACACGTGCAAAGACGGCAGTTCATCACAGCAATTGGAGGCGCATTTGTCGCCGCAAGCTTGGCTGCGCAGGCGCGTGCAAAGGGTTCAACGCTTTCTGTCGTTGCGACAACCGGCATGATTGCTGACACAGCACGCCGTGTCGGCGGGGACCTTGTAACGGTCAAAGCCCTAATGGGGCCGGGGGTCGACCCACATAGTTACCGCCAGACTCGCACAGATATCTTCGCCATGGCACGTGCCGACCTTGTGCTGTGGAATGGCCTCTATCTAGAGGCGCAGATGGAAGACTTTTTGGCTGATCTCGGGCGTAAAACGCCTGTGCGCCCCGTGGCCGAAGGCGTCCCGGCCAAAGACCTTGTCAGCCATGACGACTACGCCGACCGCTTCGATCCGCACGTTTGGATGGACCCGGCGCTTTGGACCTATGCAGTTGCAGCCGTGCGCGACGCCATGAGCGAAGCAGCCCCGGATTTTGCGGACAATTTCGCCGCCAACGCGGAAACCTACATTGCAGAGTTGACTAAACTCGCGGCTTACACTGCGGTGTCGCTTGAAACCGTTCCCGCCGAAACCCGTGTTCTGATCACCGCCCACGACGCCTTCAATTACTTCGGCCGTGCCTACGGTTTTGAGGTGCTCGGCATTCAAGGTATTTCGACCGACAGCGAAGCGGGTGTGAATCGCATCTCGACGCTCGTCGATATGATTGTGGAACGTAAAATTGGTGCCGTCTTCGTCGAAAGCTCGGTCTCCGATCGCTCGATCCGCGCTCTCATCGAAGGGGCCGCCGCCCAAGGCCACAGCCTTAATATCGGCGGAGAGCTTTTCTCCGACGCGATGGGCGAACCCGGCAGCTACGAGGGCACCTACGTCGGAATGATCGATCACAACGCGACCACAATCGCCACCGCTTTGGGTGGCACCGCGCCGGCACGCGGGTTGAATGGCCTTTTGAGCGCAGGAAGCTAAGGAAACAAAATGCTTCAGATTGCAAACGCAGAGAATGTCCGGGCCGAAGCGCAGTTCTTGCGCGAAAGTCCTTTTGCGATCCGTGGCCTGACGGTCTCTTACGACCAGAAGCCGGCCGTATTCTCGGTCGATGCCACGTTTCAACCCGGCAAAATGACCGCAATTGTCGGCCCCAACGGCGCTGGCAAATCCACGCTGATCAAGGCGGCACTGGGCATCATCAAGCCGCTCTCCGGGCAAGTCACCATAATGGGCCGCCCCGTCGCGGCGGAAATGCACCGCATCGCCTATGTCCCCCAGCGCGCCAGCGTCGACTGGGACTTCCCCGTGCGCGTTATTGACGTCGTTCTTATGGGTCTTTTTCGCAAAACCGGCCTTCTGGGGCGTCTTTCAGGGGCTGATCGCAAACATGCGATGTCGTGTCTGAACCGCGTCGGCATGACCGACTTTGCCAGCCGCCAGATTGGCCAGTTGTCCGGCGGTCAGCAGCAACGTGTGTTCCTCGCGCGTGCGCTGGCGCAGGACGCCGATCTTTATCTACTGGACGAGCCCTTCGCCGGTGTTGATGCTGCCACCGAAAAGGCCATCATTGCCGTCCTGAAGTCGCTGCGCGCCGAAGGCCGCACGGTTGTCGCAGTCCATCACGATCTGTCCACCGTGCCGGATTACTTCGACAACGTGCTGCTGCTGAACGTTCGTAAAATCGCCGAGGGGCCGGTTGAAACCGCCTTCACCGACGCGAACTTATCCGCCACCTACGGAGGACGTCTCGCCACAGCCCGGATCGACCCAGCCGCGGTTGCAGGCTAACGTCATGTTATTCGAAGCGCTGTTCTTCCAGCTTGGCTACAACGCCACGCTCGTAACCTTTGGCGCGACCCTTCTTGGGGTCGCCGCAGGCGTCACCGGCAGCTTCCTCTTTTTCCGCAAACGCGCGCTTGTGTCCGATGCGATCAGCCACGCGACCCTTCCCGGCGTGGCGCTTGCCTTCATTGTCATGGTTGCACTTGGATTTGACGGTCGAAGCCTCCCCGGCCTCCTCATTGGATCAGCCATAAGTGCCGCGGCTGGCCTCTTCGCTGTCCAATGGCTTGCGTCGCGCACGCGCCTCACCGAAGACGCCGCCATCGGCGCGGTCCTGTCGGTTTTCTTCGGCTTTGGCATCGTCTTGTTAACTGTTATCCAGACCATGTCCTCGGGCCGACAGGCGGGCCTTGAAAGCTTCCTCCTCGGGTCCACCGCAGGCATGCTCTACGCCGACGCAATCCTCATCGCCGCGGGAGGGGCTCTAGCCCTTCTTCTTGTCGCGATCTTCCGTCGTCCCATGATGATGGTCAGTTTCGATCCCGAATTCGCCCGCGCCAGCGGCATCAATCTTGATCGAACTGATCTGATCATGATGGGTCTCGTCATGGGTGTCACTGTCATTGGTCTCAAGATCGTCGGCCTGATCTTGATCGTCGCGCTGCTTATTATCCCGCCCGTCGCCGCCCGCTTCTGGAGTGACCGAGCAGACCGCGTTGTCCTCATCGCAGGCGTCCTGGGCGGCCTTGCGGCATGGATCGGCGCATCCGCGTCCGCCGTTGCGCCCAACCTCCCGACCGGGCCGATTATCGTCCTCACGGCTTTCGCTCTCTTCGCAATCTCTATGCTGTTCGCACCGGCGCGTGGCCTTTTGATCAGCGCCGTTAATCATCGTAAGTTTCAACGCGGCGTCCACATCCGCCAAGGCCTAGTCTCGCTCGCCCAAGGCCAGCCGATTTACGAACCCCTCACCATCCGTCTTTTGCGCACCGAAGGTCTTGCGCGCGCTGACGGTGTGCCGACCGAAAATGGCATTGCGCGGGCCTCCCGCGTGCTTAGGGACGAAAAACGCTGGGAAACCGCACGCGCTGACCCGGCTTTGGAAATGGCCGCCGCCCGCTACGATGGCCTGATGCAAATCGAAGACGTCCTCACATCCGACCAGATCGCCGAGCTTGATGCCCGCATCGGCGGCCCCAAAGGACTACCGGCATGAACGGCGCCGAGTTTGTCCCCCTCAGCCTTACACCCTT
>CAJQNG010000218.1 GCA_905479635.1 uncultured Boseongicola sp.
TGTGCAAGTCCGCGGCATTCTTTTGCCAGAAGGCGACAGCCATCTCGATACAGCCGAGGATTTTTTGGTCACACTCTACACACGCACACTGACGCCTAAGGCAGATTAACGCGTCTTTAGAAGACGATGTCTTTGCCCGACCTCAAACAATAGATGTGCAATCTGGTACGATCACAGGATGATCCGTCCCGGCGAGCCGCTCCTACACAGCATCCGTCCCGCTCTCTTCGGCAAAATCCGCTCTGCGTCGATAATCCCAGCAAACTGTGCGACCATCACCTGCCCCAACGGCAAGACACTTGTACCTTCGTCGCCTTCGCCCTCATCAACCAGGAGCCTGCTGCGGAATTCGATCATGATGCCCTAAAGGCGCCAATCCAAACCGTACGATCGCCAACAGCATCTCCGAAGCCAGCAAACGCCGCAAATGAACAATCGTCCAATCTCCCTGGCGATCCGTGTCGATCAGAAACGCAACACGCGCTCCGGACTCGACCGCTGGACCGTTGGCGCAAAATCTAGAATGCCATGCGATAACCAATGCGGGTCCGGATCCGTAACCCCAAAAGCCACGAAAATATCCTGATCCGGTGTGAATATATCGCGCGACTTCGGCCCGAAAAGGTCGGGATTGATCTCCGCCTCCCGACGTCGCCAAACCTCTTCAAGATCGATCACTCAGCAGCTTTGGCTGATGGGTTGTTCGGATGCGTCGTCCAGTTGGCGTAATCCGCCTCAACCACCTTGCCGGTGCGCAAATCCATCATGCCAGGCTGCAATTCTTCCATCGTGATGCAGTCCTCGACCGGGCACACATCGACGCACAAATTGCATGCGACGCATTCCTCGTCGACCACCTCAAACACCCGACCCGGCTTCATCGCAATCGCTTGATGCGACGTGTCTTCGCATGCCGCATAACACCGCCCGCATTTGATACAGGCGTCCTGATCAATTCGCGCCTTGGTCACATAATTAAGGTTCAGATACTGCCAATCCGTCACATTTGGCACCGCGCGCCCGGTCACCTCCTCAATCGAGGTGTAGCCCTTCTCGTCCATCCACTCGGACAGACCGGCGTTCAGTTCCTTAATGATCCCAAAGCCATAGACCATCGCTGCCGTACAAACCTGCACCGATCCGGCCCCAAGTGATAGGAACTCTGCCGCATCGCGCCATGTGGTGATCCCACCTATACCGCTGATCGGAAAGCCTTGCATTTCAGCGTCCCGCGCAATCTCGGCCACCATATTCAACGCAATCGGCTTCACCGCAGCGCCGCAATACCCACCATGAGACCCCTTGCCATCAATCGAAGGCTCGGGCGACATCGTATCAAGGTTAACGGACGTGATCGACGAGATCGTATTGATCAGCGATACCCCATCAGCACCGCCCGCATGCGCCGCCCGCGCCGGATAACGCACATCCGTAATATTGGGCGTCAACTTCACAAGAACCGGCATCCGCGTGTTGGCCTTGCACCACCTTGTCACCATCTCGATATATTCTGGCACCTGCCCCACGGCAGCGCCCATACCGCGTTCGCTCATTCCGTGCGGACAGCCAAAATTAAGCTCAATTCCATCCGCTCCGGTCTCTTCGACTTTCGGCAGAATTTCTTTCCAGGCCCATTCCTCGCAAGGCACCATAAGGCTCACAACCATCGCACGATCCGGGTAATCTCTCTTAACCGCCTTGATCTCACTCAGGTTCGTCTCAAGGGGGCGATCCGTGATCAACTCGATATTGTTGATCCCCAGAACACGTCGATCCGCCCCGTAAATCACCCCATACCGAGGCCCGTTCACGTTCACCACATGGGGATCAAGCCCAAGCGTTTTCCAAACCACCCCACCCCATCCGGCCTCAAACGCGCGCCGGACGTTGTATTCCTTGTCGGTCGGGGGGGCCGACGCAAGCCAGAACGGGTTCGGAGACTTAATGCCCACGAAATTCGTTGAAAGATCCGCCATAAAAGTCTCCCTCAGCCCATCAGGCTCGCATGAATATCCATCGCGGCGTCACGCCCCTCGGCCACCGCCGTTACGGTCAGGTCATCGCCACCAGCCGCGCAGTCGCCCCCGGCCCAAACGCCCGCCAAGCTTGTCCGCCCGGCACCTGTAATTGCAATTTTGTTGCCGTCCAGCGTCATCCCCTCGGGCGCGCCCTCCAGCGTCTGACCAATAGCCTTGAACACTTGATCGGCCGCCAATTTGAACGTCTCGCCGGTGCCGGTCAGACCGCTGCCTGTATTCTCGGTGTATTCAAATTCAATCTCACGCACCGCGCCGTTGCCATACACCGCAACGGGCTGCACGTTGAACATCAGCCGAACCCCCTTTGAGGTCGCCAAATCCTGTTCGTATCGACTTGCAGACATGTTTTCGCGCCCACGCCGATAGGCAATCGTCACCTCATCAGCCCCAAGCAGCTTTGACTGCACAGCAGCATCCACGGCGGTCATGCCGCCGCCGATCACCACCACACTGCGCCCAACCGGGAGAGAGGAGAGGTCCCCGGTCTGGCGCAAACCCTCAATAAACTCCACAGCATCCGAAACGTTCTCGCGGTCCTCACCATCGGCACGCAGGGCATTCACGCCGCTAAGACCAATCCCAAGAAACACCGCATCAAACTCAGGCCGCAGCCCAGAGAGACTCAGTTCAGCCCCAAGCCCCTCGCCCGAACGCAGCGTTATCCCACCGATCTGCATCAGCCACTCCACTTCGGACTGCGCGAAATCATCAACCGATTTATAACTCGCGATCCCGTATTCATTCAGCCCACCCGGCTTCGCGCGACCATCAAAAATCACCACATCGTGGCCGTGCATTGCCAATCGATGCGCACATGCCAGCCCCGCGGGCCCAGCCCCGACAACTGCAACGCGCTTACCCGTCGCGTCAGCACGCGCAAACGGATGCACACCAGAGGACATCAAGCCATCGGTTGCGAAACGCTGAAGTCGCCCGATCTCAACCGGCTTTCCTTCGGCGGCTTCTCGTACGCATGCCTCTTCGCAAAGCGTCTCGGTTGGACAAACCCGCGCGCACATGCCGCCCAGAATGTTCTGTTCAAAGATCGTCTTCGCCGCTCCATCAGGCTGGCCCGACTGGATTTGGCGAATAAACAAAGGGATATCGATCGCTGTCGGACAGGCCGTGATACAGGGCGCGTCATAGCAAAAATAGCACCGATCCGCGGCCACCGTCGCCTCGTGGTGATCAAGTGGCGCGTGCAGGTCCTGAAAGTTCTCTGCCAGAGCCTCGGGCGGAAGCCGTCCCGCCTGAACTCCAGACGTACGCGGTGTGGTCGTCATCGCAATCTCCCTCGCGTCTTGATTGGCTTAAGACTGCCACAGATATGTTTTTTATCAAATGGTAAATTTTCGGCAGTTTAAAAACTCCACTCACAATCGCTTTCCCTCACGAAAACCGTTGCCTATAAGGAAACGTATCAGAACGCCGGATCAAATCCGGGAAGCGCAGAGGACGAGAATGACTAATAAATCACACGACGATGACGTCGCCTTCATCAAATCTTTGGCCGAACTTCTGCGCAAGAACGATCTGAGCGAATTACAGGTCAAGCGCGACTACGAAAACGAAGGCTCGCTCAATGTTCGCGTAAGCCGCGTTTCTTCCGTCGCGCCAACAGCTGTCCATGTGGCAGCCCCTGCACCCGCCGCCGCACCTGCCGCGGCCCTCGCAGCCGCGCCCGCCGATGCCCCCGAAGACCCAGCCGCGCATCCTGGCGCCGTCACATCTCCGATGGTCGGCACAGTATATCTTTCGTCAGAGCCCGGTGTCGAAGCTTTCGTTAAAGTCGGCGACGAGATCAGCGAAGGGCAAAGCCTGCTGATCATAGAAGCCATGAAAACGATGAACCAAATCCCGGCCCCCAGGGGCGGCACCGTCAAACGCATTCTGGTCGAAGACGGCGCCCCGGTCGAATTCGGTGCACCGTTGATGATCGTCGAATAATGGTAACGCCCATGTTCGACAAAATCCTGATCGCCAACCGGGGCGAAATCGCTCTTCGGGTAATACGTGCTTGCCGCGAGATGGGCATCAAATCTGTCGCCGTTCACTCCACCGCTGACGCTGACGCCATGCATGTACGCATGGCCGACGAAAGCGTGTGCATTGGCCCGCCCCCAAGCAATCTAAGCTATTTGTCGGTACCGGCGATCATTTCGGCCTGCGAGATTACCGGCGCGCAAGCGATCCACCCAGGCTACGGTTTCCTGTCTGAAAACGCCGCCTTCGTTCAGATCGTGGAAGACCACGAGATCACTTTCATCGGTCCCTCGGCCGAACACATCCGGATTATGGGCGACAAAATTACCGCAAAGGAAACCGTCCAGAAACTCGGCATCCCCGTCGTTCCCGGCTCGGATGGCGGCGTGGCAACTGTCGAAGACGCACGCCGCGTCGGCAAAGAAATTGGCTACCCGGTCATCGTCAAAGCGACGGCAGGCGGCGGTGGTCGTGGCATGAAGTTGGCCAAATCAGCCGCCGAGATCGACACCGCATTCGGAACTGCCCGCTCCGAAGCAAAATCCGCTTTCGGCAACGACGAAGTTTACATCGAAAAATATCTCAGTAAGCCGCGCCACATCGAAATTCAGGTTTTTGGCGACGGCAAAGGCAATGCCGTCCATCTGGGCGAGCGCGACTGCTCGCTGCAGCGCCGCCACCAGAAAGTCTTTGAAGAAGCCCCGGGCCCTTCGATCACCCCGGAAGAACGTGCGCGGATCGGCAAAATCTGCGCTGACGCCGTCGCCGACATCAACTACATCGGCGCAGGCACGGTGGAATTTCTTTATGAGGATGGCGAGTTCTATTTCATAGAGATGAACACCCGCCTTCAGGTTGAACACCCAGTGACCGAAGCCGTCTTTGGCGTCGACCTCGTGCGCGAACAAATTCGCGTTGCAGCTGGCCTGCCGATGGAATTCAAGCAAGAAGACCTAAAGGTTCAGGGCCACGCGATCGAAATCCGCCTTAACGCTGAGAAGCTTCCAAACTTCTCGCCGTCGCCCGGGAAAATTTCGCAATATCATCCCCCTGGCGGCCTTGGTGTGCGTATGGATTCTGCTCTGTATGACGGCTATTCAATCCCACCCTACTACGACAGCCTTATCGGCAAGCTGATCGTTTATGGCCGCGACCGTCCCGAAGCGCTGGCTCGTTTGGAGCGAGCATTGTCGGAATTGATCATCGACGGGATCGACACGACGATCCCCCTCTTCGATGCGCTTTTGCAGGAAGAAGCCGTCCAAACAGGCAACTATAACATCCACTGGCTCGAAAAGTGGCTCGATCAAGCCCTCGACGAAACGGCGTAGCCTGATCTCGCTTTTCGCTGTACGATTATTGCGATGCATTGCGCGGCACAGGTCTGAGATGAGCAACCGACAACTAACGCCAGAGCTGCTTTTGTCAGCCTATGCTTCGGGCATTTTCCCAATGGCCGAGAGGCGCGACTCCAAAGACGTCTACTGGGTCGATCCGCGCAGCCGTGGCATCCTCCCTCTCGATGGCTTCCATATCTCGCGCTCGCTGGCTAAGCGCTTGCGCCAAGGCGACTACCGCATCGCGATCAGTACCGATCTCGGCGCCGTCCTTGATGGGTGCGCGGATCGCGACGAGACGTGGATCAATGGCACGATCCGCGATCTGACACGCGAATTGTTTGAAGCGGGCCACGCCCACACGCTTGAGGTTTGGCGCGGAGACCGCGTGATCGGCGGCGTCTACGGCATAACATTGGGCGGCGCCTTTTTCGGCGAAAGCATGTTCTCCAAAGAAACCGACGGCTCGAAAATTGCACTTGCATGGCTGGTCGATCACCTGAGACGCACAGGTTTCACCCTGTTCGACACCCAGTTTACCACACCGCATCTTGTGTCCCTTGGCGCGATCGAAATCCCGCGCGAAGATTATCGCGCGCGCCTTGACGTGGCGCTGAATGTCTTCACTTCAATTGATGCTGTTGATCTGGAAACCGATCCTTACGCCGTCGTGCAGCGGATGACCCAGACGTCATAACGCGCGTGATCCAGCGCGTTCAAAGCCGGACTGGACGCCACCATCCAGCCTTCGAAAACGCTTGCTGTGCGCAGTGGATCTTCGATCTCAAGCCAGGCATAAGCCTCGCCCATGGGGTTATCTTCGGGATACCGGCACTCGCCCAAAGTCACTTCGATCCGACCAAAAGCGGCCGTCTCACCTACGGACAATTCCAGATCAATCACCTCTCCCGAAACCTTATCAAGCCCTCGCAAAGTCGCGCCCGGAGCCTGTATAGCACGCACCGAACTGGCCGCGACATCGGGCGTCGTCAATATAGTGGTCGAGCCATCAATCGGTGACGTAATCACGGTGTCCTGCGCAAACGCCATCGGCGCAAATGCGATCAGAATCACCGCGAACAAGGACTTCATTCCTCGCCGCCCGACACAAACCGCAACAAAAGCTGCACTATGCTGACCGAGCTTTGCGTATCTTCAATCTCGGCACCGGGTTCAAGATTGAACGCCGACCCGCCGGGCAAAAGCTCAACAAAGCTGCCGCCCAGAAGGCCTTCTGACGAGATGATAATAGCCGTGTCTTCCGGCAAAACCACAATCCTGTCGACCGACAAAGACGCGTCCGCGCGGAACGTCGCGGGATCAAGGTCAAGGCCTGTGACCGACCCAACTTTCACGCCCGCAAGCCGCACATCTGTTCCGACTTGTACACCTTCAGCTGATCGGAAAGACGCAGTATAGGTCGCGCCGTCGCCGCCGGCTCCGAAGCCGCCAAATTGCGAGGCATAAAACAGAAAACCGGCAGCCACAGCCAAAACCGCGCCACCTGTGATCACTTCTCCAACTCTCTCAGGCATTGTGCTTACTCCGGCGTCCAGGCCTCATAGTCCTTACGCGACACCGGGTCAGCCCGACGGATCGACCCTGCGGGCGCATAGGCGGCAGGCGTGCCCGTCATGTTTTCAAGATGCGGCTTTTCCCAGTCTTTGCGGGGCAACGGCGACGTTGTTGGGGGCTCGTCCCATGTATGGTGCAGCCAGCCGTGCCAGCTTGGATCGACCCGGCTCGCCTCGGACTCACCATTGTAAATCACCCAACGCTTCACCCCGTCTTTCGACTGGTAAAAGATGTTGCCCTGATTGTCCTCGCCGACCTTTTGCCCGTTGCGCCAGGTAAAAAGCTGCGTGCCAAACGACTGGCCATTCCACCAGGTGACAGAGCGCAGAAGCGTATTTACAATTCCCATTTCGGACCTTTCATGACCCTTTGACCAAGGTATGCCGCAAGGGCACTCCAAGGTCTAGGCCCGACCGCCGTGTGCTGCGTGCTTTGGCGCGAAGCCTGCAAAACTCTTTACCTCAATAAAAAACCGCCCCTAAAGGCGGCCTTTTTAATTGTGTCGACCTGTTCAGCCCGCGCTGGCTGGCTCTTTTTCTGCATCACTGTGGATCATCAAAGGGGCCGCATCCGAATTCACGGCCTCTTCGTTCACCACGACCTCTTCCACGCTGTCTAGCCCCGGCAGGTCGAACATCGTATCAAGCAAGATGTCTTCCATGATCGATCGCAACCCACGCGCGCCAGTCTTTCGCTTGATCGCGCGTTTCGCAATTGCTGATAAGGCATCGTCGGTGAAATTCAGCTTGGCATCTTCCAACTCGAATAAACGCTGGTACTGCTTAACCAAAGCGTTCTTCGGCTGGGTCAGGATCGTCACCAGAGCGTCTTCGTCCAGGTCTTCCAGCGTCGCGATAACCGGCAAACGACCCACAAACTCAGGGATAAGGCCAAACTTCAAAAGGTCCTCCGGCTCAAGGTCCTTGAAATACTCGCCAACTGATTTTGAATCCGGGTCCCGTACATCCGCGCCAAAACCCATTGCCGAGCCCTTGCCGCGTTGTGCGATGATCTTATCAAGACCCGCAAATGCACCACCACAGATGAACAGAATATTCGTCGTGTCGACCTGCAGGAATTCCTGTTGCGGATGCTTGCGACCACCCTGCGGCGGCACGGACGCAACCGTGCCTTCCATGATCTTCAATAGTGCCTGCTGCACACCTTCCCCCGACACGTCCCGCGTGATCGAAGGATTGTCCGACTTGCGCGTGATCTTGTCGACTTCGTCAATATAGACGATGCCACGCTGCGCGCGCTCGACGTTGTATTCGCTCGCCTGCAAAAGCTTCAGAATGATGTTCTCGACGTCTTCGCCAACATAACCCGCTTCGGTCAAAGTTGTCGCATCGGCCATCGTGAACGGCACATCAAGAATGCGCGCCAAGGTCTGGGCCAGCAACGTTTTTCCGCACCCGGTAGGGCCAATCAACATGATGTTGGACTTCGCCAGCTCAATGTCAGAATTATCCGCGTGGTTCAGACGTTTGTAGTGGTTATGCACCGCCACAGACAAAACCCGTTTCGCATGCATCTGCCCGATCACGTAGTCATCAAGAACGCTGCAAATCTCCTGCGGGCTCGGCACACCGTCTGATGCTTTCAGACCGGCGGTTTTCGTCTCCTCGCGGATGATATCCATGCAAAGTTCGACGCACTCGTCGCAGATGAAAACTGTCGGCCCGGCGATCAATTTTCTGACTTCATGCTGGCTCTTTCCGCAGAAAGAACAATAAAGCGTATTTTTGCTTTCGCCCGAATTATTCGCCATCACATACCTTCTCGGCCGTCTGCCTGTTGACCACGCGTCCTAGGTCGGACGTGCAGTGTCTTTCGCTTCACTTGCGCCCCATTGGTCTAAAGCCTATGGCACCGCCAAAGGAGGCACAACGCCAAATTCGCACATTCACCGCGTCATGATCTAGGTGTGATCGTAACGTCTGGTTAACTATCAGACCCTTCAACCGCACCACGGCTCTCAACAATCTCGTCAATCAGGCCCCAGTCCTTGGCTTCTTCCGCGGTCATGAAGTTGTCCCGCTCCAGCGCATCCTCAACCTTTTTCAGCGTTTGCCCGGTGTGCTTCACGTAGATTTCGTTTAATCGACGCTTCAAACGTTCGGTGTGACGGGCGTGGATTAAAATATCGCTCGCCTGCCCCTGAAAGCCACCCGACGGCTGATGCACCATAATAATCGAATTGGGCAGCGACAGACGCATCCCCTTCTCGCCGGCCGTCAACAAAAGCGAGCCCATGGACGCCGCCTGGCCAATACAAAGCGTCGCAATTTTCGGGCGGATGTATTGCATTGTATCATAAATCGACAGACCCGCGGTCACGACACCGCCGGGCGAATTGATATACATCGAAATCTCTTTCGACGGGTTTTCCGCTTCAAGATGCAAAAGCTGGGCCACAACCAGCTGGCTCATGCCGTCATGCACGGGTCCGTTCACAAAAATGATGCGTTCCTTAAGGAGCCGCGAAAAAATGTCATAGGCCCGCTCACCACGGCTGGTCTGCTCAACCACCATGGGAACAAGGTTCATATAAGTCTCTACCGGATCGTGCATTGTGCCTGCCTTCGCGTCGTCGCCGTCGTCATAGCGCGTGAATGTTGCCAGAGTCTTAGTAGCGCCCCCGACGACCTGCAAGGGACGCAGACCGAATAATCATCACAAAGCTTGACGCGATATATGGCCAGACTTAGCGAAAGTCAGGACTAACCAAATAGAAATCTCCGGCCCGATGGCCGCCCTCGGTGATCCGACACGCCGCGCGATAGTCGAACGCCTTCGAAGATGACCCGCCCCCGTTGGTAAAATTGCCGAAACCCTTCCCGTCTCGCGCCCTGCCGTGTCGCAACATCTAAAGGTGCTGACCGGCGCGGACCTCGTCACTGTCGACCCCTTTGGCACTCGCCGTATCTACATTTTGCGCCCAGAAGCCATCGCCGACCTGCGCGCCTGGTGCGACTGGCTTTGCGACGATGGTCTCACTGCATTTTCTGCCGAAGCTCGCCGTATCGCTGCTCAAGAAAAGGATAACAAATGATAGACCCCGTTGAAAAATCCGTCTTCGTCCCCCTGCCCGTGCCTTCTCGGTTTTCCCCGAAAACATGGCCGACTGGTGGCCAATGGAATCCCACTCCATAAGCGCAAACGAAGCCGGCATGGGCCCCAATAGCGTGGCGTTTGAACCCAAGCTTGGGGGCCGCCTTCTGGAAACATGCGCCGACGGGGAATTCGTGCATGGGCCACGATCACCGGCTGGCAACCGGGCGCACGTTTTGTGCTGTCACATGGGACGTCGGACGCACCGAAGCCAAAGCCACAACAGTGGCCGCGCGCTTTCAGCCCGATGCCAACGGGCCCCGGCTTGTTCTTACGCACTCTGGCTTCGACATTCTCCGCGACCAAAATTGCAAAGGATACAACGGCGGCTGGAAAGACGCTCTGGAAATCGCATTCCTCGAGCACCGCCGCACGACTTTGGCCGAAGCCGTCTAACCGCGCCGCAAAGGATCGGTCAGGTCAACTTTTTCGGACTGATCACGCCATGCGCCGAACAATCCGTCCGCCAGGCTGTCAGCAGACTCCGAGCCACCGCGCCTGTCCACGCGCAAATTCGCCTTCAAAGGGTCAACGATCACCGGCCATAAAAGCCAAACACCAACGGCACCTAGCAATACGACCGGGACGAGGGGCAACATGTCCATAGCGGACCTCCCGTCTCAAAGAATCGGGCGGCAGTTCGCCCGTTGCCGGACAATCTGAAATCAAAAGAAGGCAAAATCTTGGCGAAAGGTTCATGAATATTAACCTTTTCGCCCGTGACGTTGCGAAACCCGCGCGCGCGGCGCCTACATCAGGTCGGCAGGCGCATATTTCAGCAATACCGGAACGATCAGATCCTCTTCGTCGACCAGATGCCGGTTAAGATCGCGCTTGAACCCATGCAACCCCTTGCAAAAGACATCCGTCGGGGCCCGCCAGTCCGCGCCATTGCTCACTGAATTCAGCACATTGTTGGCCGATACCGAAAACGTCTCGAGCAACGCGTCCAACGCAAGATGATCGCCATCGAGCAGATCAAAGCCCTTTTCCAGACGACGATCCAACTGCCGCAAGCGCGGAAAATAGTGCACATCTTCAATATTATGATGACCATGCAGCTCGCCGACCAGCATGCTGCCGTACCGTGACACCCGCGCGGCCAGCATCCGTTCATCAAGGTTGCCGTCCAGTGCCCGCTCGGTCTCGCCTTGAAGCGACGTCATCAACCGGCGAAACATCATGTGCCGGTCCAGCCAGAACCGGATTAGCGTCCCGAAATTGTCCGAAGACTCCCACGCCTCCCGAGGATAGTCCTCCAAAAGCACCCGTAACGCGTCAGGCAGCCCTTGCCTGTCTGCCAGACTCTCAATCACTTCCCGTGTCCATCCTTATTCCCAGTGGAGAAGATGAAGATAAGCTGAATGCATCAGTTTCCAAGCTCACCACGGCATAACGCAACTGGTCTCCAGCCATCTGGTGCGGTAAGCCACCCGAAATCATCCCTCGGAGACCCCGGCCATGTCCTTTGACCGTTCCATCAAAATCGCGCCCTCAATCCTTGCCGCAGACTTCGCAAACTTCGGCGCTGAATGCGCAGCCGCAGAAGCCCAGGGCGCCGACTGGATCCACGTCGATATCATGGACGGCCACTTTGTTCCCAACATCTCGTTCGGCCCGGCCACCTGTTCTGCGATCCGCCCACACATCAAAGGCGTCATGGACGTCCACCTTATGATCGCACCGGTCGATCCCTACATCGACGCTTTTGCCGAGGCTGGCGCAAACATCCTGACCGCCCACATCGAAGCAGGCCCACACATCCACCGCACGCTTCAGGCCATTCGCGGCGCCGATATGAAGGCCGGTGTCGCCCTGAACCCCGGCACTCCTGCAAGCGCCATCGAAGGCCTGCTCGATAATGTAGATCTGGTTTGCGTGATGACGGTGAACCCCGGCTTCGGGGGGCAGAAATTCATCGACATGACGGCAAAGATCAAAGCCCTTCGCGCCATGATCGGCGACCGCCCCGTCCACATAGAAATCGATGGCGGCGTTGACGCAAAAACTGCCCCCCTCGCGGCCAAGGCCGGAGCCGATGTGCTGGTCGCAGGCTCCGCCGTGTTCCGCGGCGGCAGTGTCACCAACCCTGGTCCCTACGGCGAAAATATCCGCGCTATCCGCGCCGCAGCACTCGGAACCTACACCTGACGCACCGACAAATCCGCAACGTTCACACATGCGCCGCGCGCAACGCTCCCAAGCTGCTTGACCAAACACGCCTTTCCACAGAAAAATGGCGCGGCCCGGGGGCGTAAAAAGACGAGCAAACCGCGTGACAATCTTTGAGGCTTTAAACCTTTCTGCCATCTTTGTGCTTGTGTTGGTCTCTCCGATGACCGGCTCGTTCCTGAAATGCTGGGCCGATCGTGCAGCTTCCGGCAAAAGCGTGGTCGATGGCCGCTCGTTTTGCGATGGCTGCGACAAGACTTTGGCAGCACGTGATCTTATCCCGATCCTCAGCTGGGTCTTGGCCGGCGGTAAAAGCCGGTGCTGCGCAACCCCCCTGCGCTGGACACTTCTCACACCCGAAATAACAAGCCTGCTTCTTGCCGTCTGGGCCGTCCTGACCGTGCCTCTGCACCTCATGCTGCCCTCGCTGATCATCGCTTGGCTCTTGCAGGCGATCGCCCTCCTCGCTGTCCCAGCCCCACGGATCGCCACCATCTTGGGAATGATCCTCGCCATCTTCGGCCTTGGGCTGTCCCTTTTCGGCGTCACCGACGATCTCGACACGCGCCTCCTTGGCTTCGCCCTTGGCCTGTTGTGCGCAAC